>JAKUQR010000022.1 GCA_022450155.1 Gammaproteobacteria bacterium
CTGTCTCTCGGTTCCCGAAGGCACCAGTCCGTTTCCGGACCGTTCCGAGGATGTCAAGGGCAGGTAAGGTTCTTCGCGTTGCATCGAATTAAACCACATGCTCCACCGCTTGTGCGGGCCCCCGTCAATTCCTTTGAGTTTTAGCCTTGCGGCCGTACTCCCCAGGCGGTCTACTTATCGCGTTAGCTGCGCCACCAAGGAGTCAAGCTCCCCGACGGCTAGTAGACATCGTTTACGGCGTGGACTACCAGGGTATCTAATCCTGTTTGCTCCCCACGCTTTCGCACCTCAGCGTCAGTGTTGGTCCAGGAAGTCGCCTTCGCCACTGATGTTCCTCCGCATATCTACGCATTTCACCGCTACACGCGGAATTCCACTTCCCTCTACCACACTCTAGTCCAGCAGTATCAAATGCAGTTCCCAGGTTGAGCCCGGGGCTTTCACATCTGACTGACCAGACCGCCTACGCGCGCTTTACGCCCAGTAATTCCGATTAACGCTTGCACCCTCCGTATTACCGCGGCTGCTGGCACGGAGTTAGCCGGTGCTTCTTATTCAGGTACCGTCAAATTACGGGGTTATTAACCCTGTACCTTTCTTCCCTGCTGAAAGGGCTTTACAACCCTAAGGCCTTCTTCACCCACGCGGTATGGCTGCATCAGGCTTTCGCCCATTGTGCAATATTCCCCACTGCTGCCTCCCGTAGGAGTCTGGGCCGTGTCTCAGTCCCAGTGTGGCTGATCATCCTCTCAGACCAGCTACGGATCGTTGCCTTGGTGAGCCTTTACCTCACCAACAAGCTAATCCGACGCAGGCTCCTCAAACAGCGCGAGGCCCGAAGGTCCCCCGCTTTCCCCCGTAGGGCGTATGCGGTATTAGCCCGGATTTCTCCGGGTTGTCCCCCACTGTTTGGCAGATTCCTACGTGTTACTCACCCGTCCGCCACTCGCCAGCACCAAACGCACCCCGAAGGGATTGTCACGGTCTGCTGCCGTTCGACTTGCATGTGTTAGGCCTACCGCCAGCGTTCAATCTGAGCCAGGATCAAACTCTCCAGTTTCAAGATTGATTCCGATTTGAACCGTAAAGGCATCAAATCGTCACTCTGTCCGTGCAAGCACCGACAGAGCGTTTACTACTGGTAATTGGAATCAGACGCTAAAAGCGCCCACACAATCTACCTAATCAAATTGTTAAAGAGCGTGGCGGTTGAAATAAGCTCAACCGACCGAGGTGCGGAATTATACCCTTGAATCTCGCCTAGTCAATGAATTTACCTCCCTTTAACGGCAAATGTAGCGAAATTAAACGATTTTGGGGTCACGATCTGATCGGCACAGGCAGAGACTCCATCGGAACCCGGCGGGCCTTCAAATTACGCGGATTCGGGCAAATCGGCGCTTGCCGACCTGAAACAGCGCACTTACCCCGGTTTTGATCGTCAATTTTCGATCGTCGACTCGCTCGCCGTCGATGCGAACAGCGCCTTGTGCCATCAGGCGGTAGACCTCGGAGGTACTCCCAGCAAGACCTGCAGACTTGATGACATTGGCTACAGGCATGTCATTACCCTGGTTATCGATATCAACTTTAGCAATCTCATCAGGAATTTCACCATGCTGAAACTGATTGACAAACGACTGATGCGCTTTTTCAGCATCGCTGGCCGAATGAAACCGCTCAACTATCTCATGCGCCAATTGATACTTAACGTCTCGGGGGTTGACACCGGCCGTGACTTCTTCCTGAAGCCTCCGGATGTCTGCCAGCGGTCGGAAACTCAATAATTCAAAATATCGCCACATCAGCTCATCAGAAATCGACATCAGTTTGCCGTACATCTCGACCGGCGGCTCAGTGATCCCCACGGTATTGCCCAGCGATTTGGACATCTTCTGAACACCGTCAAGACCTTCAAGCAGCGGCATAGTCAATACGATTTGAGGCTCAAGACCATATTGTTTCTGAAGTTCACGCCCAACCAGCAAATTGAATTTCTGATCCGTACCACCAAGCTCAACATCAGCCTTAAGTGCAACAGAATCGTAACCCTGCATAAGTGGATAAAGAAATTCGTGTATCGCGATGGGTTGGCCATCCCGGTAACGTGTCGAAAAATCATCCCGTTCCAACATTCTGGCGACGGTATAGCGCGATGCCAGTCGAATCATGCCTTCTGCACCCAATTCACTGCCCCACCTGGAGTTGAAGTCGACAATGGTTTTATCCGGGTCCAGGATCTTGAACACCTGCTCTTTATAGGTCAGAGCGTTCTGATCGATCTCTTCCCGGCTGAGTGCGGGGCGTGTGGCATTTTTACCGCTTGGATCTCCAATCATCCCGGTAAAGTCGCCAATCAGAAAGATGATCTCGTGACCCAGGTCCTGAAACTGGCGCATCTTGTTGATCAACACTGTATGACCCAGGTGTAGATCAGGAGCTGTCGGGTCAAAGCCGACTTTTACGCGCAGTGATTTACCGTTCTCGAGTCGTTCTATCAACTCGGTTTCAACGAGGATTTCTTCTGCACCCCGTCGAATTTCCAAAAGCGCTTCAGTGACCGGTTTACTGGACATGACATCAAACATTGGATAAGTAGGAATACAAATTTTACCCGAAGCAACAAGAACCAGGGCGTATCATGCCGATGACCGACTCTGCCCACTGCCCTGAGCGAACGCTCACGGGTCAGCGGCTGTTCTATGACCGTTGCATCGCAGTCCTGACCAATCGACCCGCTGAGCGGTCGGTTGGAAACAAACGCCACGATTGGATTGCATGATCGCCGGTGCGCTGACTAAAACCGGCGGTTTTGTGCTCGGCATTAGGCAATTACTTTAAGAAACCATCGGAAATGACTTTGACGCAACAATTAATCACAGGTAAATTACGGACTTCCCGTATACCCCGACGGGGCTGGTGAAGCTATCGCAATGGCGCAACAGCGTTCCCTATTCGACTCTGATCTTCGTAATATGCTCAAGAGCGGGCCGCGTGACCGACCCTTGAGTCGCCGCCATGCCCTGTTTGGGGCAACAATACTCGCGATGATAATGCTGGTCGCGACCTGGCTTGCCAGTCGACCAGACGCGTCTATTGACGAGGTTGATAATTCCCAAGTGGAATACGATCCCTTGCGCTCTCAAATAGCGCAGGTACTCAATGCTCGTAAAAAAACCGCAGTAGCGAGTTCTGCAGCGCTAATTCCAAACAAATCAGTCGTCCCGTTAGGTTCGTCCAGTGCGTCATCTGCGGATCGCGGATCAGGTTTCGAAGTTGACCTGTGGCCAGCGATGAAGGAATTGCCGAAGGTCACAGTCTCCGTGTCACTTGATACGAAGGCTATCCATGCAGTCCAGCCACTATCAGCTGCCAAAATGGCTGATAGTGTTCCAACACAGACCGTAGCCAGTTCGACGAAAACCAACTGGGTTGATATCGATATACGCCCCGGTGATTCCCTGACCCGCATTTTCAGCCGTCTCAAACTCGACCCCGCGGTCGCGATTACGATTGCAGCACATCGCAAAGGTCAAGTGCTTACCAGTCTCAAAACTGGCCCTCGTCTGAAAATTCGACTCACTGACGGGCAGTTCCGTGAACTGGAATATGAGAAGAGCCTTAAACAGCTGTTACTCGTTAAAACCACCGACAACGGCTTGCGTTTCGATACGGTTAACCGGTCGTTTGAAGTGATTGAACAGAAGGCCACCGGAGTGATCACATCAACACTTTTTGACAGCGGTCTAAAGGCAGGCCTCAGCGAGCCATTGCTCTATAAGCTTATGTCAACATTTGAATGGCAGATTGACTTCAACACCGATATCCGGTCAGGCGATCAGTTTGCAGTCATCTATGAAGAGAGGTTCCTGGAAGGAAGAAAGATCGGTACCGGCCCGGTTCTGGCTGCTTCCTTTATTCTGTCTGGAAAACCTCACCATGCCATCCGCCACACCGACTCAGCCGGGATCGCCCGCTACTTTTCTCTTGACGGGACCAGCATGCAGGGCAAGTTTTTGCATTCACCTGTACGCAACAGCCGAATCACTTCAGGTTACTCGTTACGACGATTCCATCCCATACTGAAAGTATGGCGCCCTCATCGCGGACTGGATTTTTCGGGTCGAAATGGGAATTCGGTGCTCTCTACCGCCGACGGCAAGGTGGTTTTTGTGGGTCGAAAAGGCAACTATGGCAAGACCGTCATCATCAAACACGGCAGCAATTACCGAACTCTCTACGCGCATCTTTCAAAATATGGGAAGAAAGTTCGGAAAGGCCGCTGGGTCCAACAGGGCCAGATCATCGGCTATGTCGGCAGCACCGGACTGTCAACAAGTCCCCACCTGCACTACGAACTGTGGCTGAATGGAAAACGCAGAAATCCGCTAAAACTGAAGCTACCCCGCGCCACTTCAGTTCGCCAGAATGAGAAATCTGAGTTTCTGCGCCGAGCATCGACTTTTTCGGCAGCATTAGATCGACTTGTCGACGCCTGACACCGCAAGAACCTCCGGCAAAACCGGTTCGCACTTATCACCCGAATGAACAGCGGCCAAGATTTCTACATTGGCCTGATGAGCGGTACCAGTTCGGATGCCATCGACGCGGCACTGGTTCAATTCTCAGACTCGGGATGTGAACTGGTTTCTACCCTGGCTGCATCATTAGACGCGTCTATCTTGGAACGCATACAACACGCAGCTGACGGTACAGCCGATCGAATAAGCGACGTTGCAGAACTGGACGCACTTCTGGCTCAGGCGTTTGCCGATACCGCTCTGAGTCTTAAAGCCCAGGCGGGGGTCGATCAAATTACCGCAATCGGTTCACACGGCCAGACCGTAAGACATCAGCCGGATGGTTGTTTGCCCTATACCGTACAGCTTGGCAGTGGTGCCCGTATCGCAGCCTTAACAGGCATCACCACAGTGTCCGATTTCAGAACAGCCGACCTGGCTCTTGGCGGTCAGGGCGCACCGCTGGTACCCACCTTCCATCGCGCTGTTTTTTCAGATCCCGATGAGAACCGGGTAATCGTCAATATCGGTGGTATCGCCAATGCAACAACCCTCCATCAAAAAGACCCGCTATCCGGATTCGACACAGGGCCCGGGAACACATTGATGGACCATTGGTTCAGACGACATCAGCTGGGTGCCTATGATCTAAATGGCGCCTGGGCGCGGTCCGGACGGAATCTGCCAAAGCTGTTAAACGCACTTCTTGCGTGCGATTTCTTCTCCAGGCCTCTGCCAAAATCAACTGGGCTGGATGAATTTAACCTAGACTGGTTGAACACGCATCTTACTGCGGACGAACGTCCGGAGGACGTTCAGGCCACACTGGTTGAACTGACCGCTGAATCGATTGCTCAATCGCTTAAGAGAAACGCACCGGGTACTGATGCGGTGTACCTATGCGGTGGCGGTGCAAATAATGAGTACTTGGTGTGTCGGCTCGACAATCGAATTACACCTTTACCACTCTACACCACCGATCGTCTTGGTTTACCGGTAGACTGGGTGGAGGCAGTCGCTTTTGCGTGGCTGGCAAAAGAACGTCTCAAAAGCCAACCGACAAATTGTCCTGAAGTCACAGGGTCTTCTCGAGAACTGGCTTTGGGCGCTGTCTATCTGGGTTAAGTCAGCGCGCTACGACTATTACGTACTAGACACCAAATGATGAACCGCAACCGCAGGTTGTTGTCGCATTTGGATTGTTGACCACGAAACGACTCCCCTGAAGATCGTCGATAAAGTCGATTTCCGCGCCGCCAAGATACTGAAGACTCATCGGATCGACAACAACCCGGACCCCACTGTGATCAAACTCAAGATCATCGCCGGCCGCCTCCTCTTCGAATTGAAATCCGTATTGAAAGCCCGAACAACCGCCACCCTGGATATAAACCCGAAACAGCAGATTTGGGTTATCCTTGGACGCGATCAAATTCGCGAGTTGGTTTACGGCGCTATCGGATATTTGAATATCTGGCGTCACAGTATTTAAGTGGGCTATGTTCAAGGTGAACTGCTATTTTACAACCGATTGCACCCTATATTCAGACTTTTTATCAATCGCTAAAATCTAGCCGCTGAACCTGTTCGGCATTGGCGTCAAAAGCAACACTCAGTGTCCGTTCGTACTTTTTTAACAGAATTCCTTCATCACCGCAGCAATCCTGGCTACATTTGTTAACAGCATGAAGTTGCTTCCAACCAGGCAAAATCTGTTCGACTGGAGCATTCTCAGTCGCACAGTCACAGCCTTTGTCACCATAGGTATAAACACTCGTAAGTCCGGCCATCAGCGCCTGCTGCCGGGCCGCATTAAGTGTCTTTACGGGTGTCGGCTCTATATAACTTAACTGGTAGGCCGGGTAGAAACGGGTGATATGCCAAGGACTATCCGACCCAAGATGGTCCCTGATCCAGTGCGCAATCCGAAGCAGATTCGCAGTATCATCATTCAGTCCTGGTATGACATTGGTTCGTGTTTCTACATGAATACCTAAATTCTGAGCCAATTCGATCCCGTGAAGAACAGATTCGACATCTGCTTTACCGCAAATGTTCCGGTAAAACTGATCTTCCATGCTCTTAATATCAGAACAAAGAACATCTATCCGGCCGGCCAACTGCTCCAAGGCTTCATCAGTCACAAAGCTATTGCTGACATAAACCGTATAGAGTCCTTTGGTTCTTGCTAAATCACAGACATCGATCACGTATTCCAGCCACACCGCCGGTTCCGAATACGTGAAAGCGATACCCTGAACGCCCGCCTCAATCGCAGCACTCACCAATTCCTCGGGAGTCACAAACGCTGCTTTAGATTCTCCTCGAGCTAATTCGTCAAGTGCGTCGACACCCCAAGATATCTCAAGATTGTGGCAGCCTGTACAGCGAAAATTGCAACCATAGCTGCCAATCGAAAGTACCTTGGTACCCGGTCGAAAGTGACGTACTGGCTTGTCTTCTATCGGACCCACATCTGCTGAAGAGATAATTCCGTAAGATAAGGTTATACAACGTCCCGTTGCGATTCACATGAGCCTGGCAAAAGCCGCGTTGCCCGTGTCGCAAGCGACAGCGCCACAGGCACAGATTGCACACAGTGCGGCCATCATCGAATTTTTCCTGTAAACGGGTTTCGACTAGCTGGTAATTATTCTGCACGATGACTACTTGCCAATAGCTGTGTCCTAACTAGGATAACTATAAGGATTGATCGTGGTGCATTGTGACAGAACCTGTATTTATCATTCAAGCCAAATTAATTGAAACCCGCAGAGAACAAGACTGCACGCCGCGTTCAGACACTGTTAGGCTCGGCATACCAGGTAGTGGAATTCGAACACTCTACGCGAAGCGCTGCTGACGCCGCTAAAGCGATAGGTTGCGAGTCACGCCAAATCGCAAAATCACTTGTATTTCGACAAGCAGATGAGCGCCCTGTCCTGATCATAGCCTGTGGAGACAATCGCGTGGACGAACAAAAAGCAGCCGCAGTTATTGACAACGTGCTCTATCGGGCCGATGCCGACTTTGTCAAGTCGAACTCAGGGTTTTCGATTGGTGGCGTTGCTCCTATTGGACATCGCGTGCTACCTATCGTCATTCTTGATCATCACTTGGAAGATTTGGGCACAATCTGGGCTGCTGCAGGAACACCTAATGCGGTTTTCTGTTTAACTCCAAAGCAGCTGGCAGGGTTGACCCACGGCACTTTCGAGGATATTGCTGAATAATCAGCATCGGACAGAACAACACTGACAGTGCATTTGGCTGGGGGACCAGGATTCGAACCTGGGTTGGCGGAGTCAGAGTCCGCAGTCCTACCGCTAGACGATCCCCCAGTGAGTTGGACGGTAACATCGATCATTGAAAATTAGGCCGAACAGTGTTGCTATTGTACTGCAGCGCTGAATTCCATTGTTTGGCTGCACATCACTTAAACCTCTGAACGTGACCGCGTTATATCAAACTAGGCAAGGGAAACACTCGCCGGTACAGTCAACTGAAATGGAAGATATAAATCGCAAGACTCGGGCGATTGTCAACAATAACTCGTTACACGACTCCATAGAATATTTGCTGCCAAACACCCAGAATTAATCGATAAAACTCCTACAAAATGACTCAACCTGTCTTATCGGATGACTCACCAATCGGGCGTAGGGAATTGACCAAAACTATATACCTCGGCCTAGTACAGCTAGACCCGTACCTTGGAGAGAATCTCGGCCGGCACACGCTCAATATAGGCGCCGGCGCCTGGATCTGGGCAAGGTGGATCGGGTATCGGCTGAAGGACAACATATTCAAACTCTATACCTTGGTCAGACGCGGTCTGGATGATTTCAGTCAGTTGTTCACCGATAGCTGACGCTCCGCCAAGCAGACAAAACGCCCGGGCGTGTTCATCGGACAAGAAATTAACACAGCGTCCACTCGCTTCCAGGTCTGGAGCATGGTGGAAATCAGGCCACACCCGGCCACCTGATTTAAACTCATTCGGGTGCGCGCCCTTCCAATCCAGTCCCAAATGATCCAGAAGCATTGGCGAGTATTCATAGTACCCCGCCGCCATTGACTTACCCATGAGGAGCGCAACATCTTGATCATCCACAAAGACCGTATGAAACACAGCTCCTAATCGGATATTGCCAGGGTCCCTGCCTGCCCGCTTGGCACCCTTTCTGATCCGCTCCACGGACATCTGAATATTGCGTAGATGGGTGCCCACGCGGATAAATACACCATCTGCACAGGCACCCGCCATTTCTAGAGTTTTTGGTCCACCGGCGGCAACCCAGACCGGCACTTGTACCGGGAAAGGCAATACAGCAGGTTTAACTGCACCCACTTCGACCTCGTCACCGGCCAGTAACGATTTCATCAACTTGACGCTGGCTTCGAGTTCGTTGATACGGGCAGGTTTCAACCCTGCCAGGCGTACCGCAGTATCACCAATACCGCACCCCAGTATCGTGCGGCTAGGCGCTAACTCGGCAATGGTTGCAATACTGGATGCGGTGACTGTAGGGTGCCGGTTAACAGGATTGACCAGCAAGGTGCCGATGTCGATCACGTGTGTCAATTGCGCAGCAGCAGCGAGAAGAACATAAGTATCGCGCCGCCTGAGCTGCGAATCCGGTATGAACGCAGCATCCCAGCCGCAAGCTTCAGCACGGGCTACGTCCGACGCATAGGCGGCGACGGATGAGGTGTCATGTCGATTAAGTCCGAACTTAGGGACGCTCATAGACAGGTAATCAGCTCTGATGTTCCAGTTGTGTCACAACGACTGGATATGGATTGTATCAAGTAAAATAAGACCTCAAACTCGGCAATTTACCGGGTTCGGCGTCAATAGTGCAGTATCAATTCGATCAGCGAATCTCCGCTGTGGCGGGCCAGCCGACGACGGTACCAGGCACTGGCAAACACCAGGGCACCAGTGACAATGAGAAGCGCAGATACCACCATCACAAATAGCGGCGGATATACTGCAATCAGAATTCCAGCGGCACAAATCAGTATTCCAGCGAGCATAATGACCCTCCACTTGCAATCATCGGGGCTTCAATCAGCTTAATCAAGCGGGGATTCAATTGCTGCTGGCACGGTATTCGTAGCACAGACGTCTCTCGCAGCGTAGGCAGAAGTACAATTCAATAAAGTGTCACAACCTTCATCTAATCCCTTTCACCGCACTCCTCAGCGATAACCATGCCTGTACATTTTGAACCCGAAGAGATGGAGATCCGCCGGCACCAGGTGTCAAAGCGGCTGTCCGAACTCGGCCTGGATGGATTGCTGATGTTCAAGCAGGAATCAATGTACTACCTGACTGGATACGATACGTTTGGTTTCAGCATGTTTCAGTGCCTGATTATCGATGGCAGTGGCCACACAGTACTGCTGACACGACTTCCAGACCTGCGCCAGGCTCAGTTCACCTCGGACATCCAGGATATAAGATTGTGGCACGACACAGAAGATGTTAATCCGGCGCTGGAACTGCGTGGCCTCCTGGATGACCTTGGCTATCGAAACAAAACACTCGGCATAGAGTTCGACAGCTACGGTCTTAAAGCTCACTACTGGCGACTGCTGGAACCTCAACTCGACGGATTCTGTAGGCTGGTAGATGCATCAACCCTGGTCGATCAGTTTAGAAGGGTTAAAAGTCCCACAGAAATCGAATACATACGCAGGGCCGCCGAGCTGTCGGATGATGCCTGGGATGAGGCCGTACGGCTCGCCGAACCTGGCGCCTTTGAAGGGGATATCCTGGCCGCCATGCAGGGCATTGTATTTCGTGGCGACGGCGATTATGCCGGCAACGAATTCATCATTGGATCTGGTCCCAGCGCGCTTCTTGTCCGCTATCATTCCGGCAAACGACATCTCGACGATCAAGATCAACTGACACTGGAATGGTCAGCGGCCTATCGCCGCTACCATGCGGCGATGATGCGAACACTGATTGTAGGGATCGTTCATCCCGAGCATCTCGGTATGTATCAGGCCTGTAAGGATGCACTCCTTGCCTGCGAAGCGGTGATCCGCCCCGGTCGACCGATGGGTGATGTCTATCAGGCGCATGCAAAAGTCCTCGATGCCGCCGGCCTTGGCGAACACCGGATGCGCGCCTGCGGCTACGGCATGAGCGCCATATACACCCCGCTCTGGGTCGATCCGCCGATGTTCTATGAGGGCAATTCCCAGTTGATGGAAGCGGGGAATACGTTCTTCCTGCACATGATCCTCGCCAATTCTGACACAGGCCGCGCTATGACCTTAGGCCATAGCGTACTGATTACAGAATCCGGTTGCGACAGACTCAGTCGATCGTCACTGGATCTGGTCATTAAATGACACGCCACTCAACTAATGTAAATTTCTAGCATAAACAGCAGCGAGACGTCCCCGCAGCCTTCGTAGCGATTTATCCGGTATCTGATATATAGATGACGACTTGCCAATTGTCTGGTAGGGTGAGATCTGACCGGTACTTCTACAAGCATCGGTCGAGTGACGTGTAACTCGATAAAACAACTCCCTCAGGAGAATCAACTGATGAAAATAAAACAACTTTTGTCCTCAGTCGGTGTCTCATTGGTCATAAGTTTGGCCGGGACATCAGCCCACGCCGGAGAAATAACCGTTGCATCATGGGGCGGATCTTTTCAGGCAGCCCAGAGCAAGGCTATTTTTCAGCCCGTCGCGAAGGCCATGGGTATCACTATCAATGAAGAATCCTACAAGGGCATCGGCCAGGTGAGAACGAAGGTCGCCGCCGGCGCAGTACCATGGGACATTATTGACACTGGCGCCGGTGGTGGTGCCCGCGCCTGCCAAGAGGGTATCTTGATCGATCTTGATTACGACATCATCGATGTCTCGAACTTCATACCCGGTACTTATTTGCCCTGCTGTGTAGGCACCTCTACGTATTCCACAGTACCCGCGTGGAACACGGAAACCTATGGCATGAATGGCCCACGAGGCTGGGCTGATTTCTGGGATGTTAAAAAGTTTCCGGGAACCCGGTCGATTAGGGGCAAAATGCATGGCATGCTCGAGCCCGCCCTGATGGCCGACGGTGTGCCGATGGACCAGATATACAAAGTATTATCCAGCGAAGCCGGTATAACACGGGCGCTGGATAAAATCCGTGAACTCAAGCCCCACGTTGCTGTCTGGTGGGGATCGGGCGCGCAACATGCCCAGTTGATGAAGGACGGTGAAGTGGACATGTCGACTGGCTGGAACGGCCGTTTTGACGTGGCCAAAGCAGATGGCGCAAAGGTCGCCTACCATTATGATCAAGGGCTCCTTGATTACGACTGTTTCGGCATCCCCAAAGGTGCACCCAATACGGACCTTGCAATGGAGGCACTCGCGGAATTCAGTAAACCTGAATTCCAGGCTGATCTTCCCAAGTACATCAACTACGGGCCCACCAACTCTTTGGCCTATACAATGGGTAAGATGAGCGATGAAGTCGTGGCTGGACTACCGTCGTCGCCGGCAAACCTTGCAGTTCAACTTCTGATTGGAGCATCGGGAGGGTTCGACTGGTACGCGAAATGGGAAAAAATCGCGTCCGAGATGTACCAGGACATGATGACCGAGTAATTTCCTTCAGTTAGTGAGATCACCAAGTGATAAAGGCGGCGCGTTACACGCGCCGCCTTTATCTTTATTTCCACACTTCTCGATTGAGGATCTGTAAATGGCTGATGCTAATCAGATCAATGCCTTACCCATCACCATTCGAGGCTTAACTAAAACCTATGGGCCGGTATTTGCACTGGATCATGTCGACCTGGACGTACGCAGCGGCGAGTTTCTGACCCTGCTAGGGCCGTCCGGCTCAGGCAAGACGACCCTGCTGATGGTCCTGGCGGGATTTACACGCCCCGATCATGGCAGTGCGCTGTTTGGAGACGACGAGGTGATCCGGATGCAGCCCCACAAACGGGAGGTGGGGATGGTGTTTCAGAACTATGCGCTTTTCCCGCATATGACGGTCGCGAGAAATATCGGTTTTCCCCTCAAGCTCAGAAACGTGAACAAAGCGACTCTTCGCCAGCGCGTAGAAAGTGCTCTCGAAACGGTTCAGCTCGAAGGTTTCGGCGACCGACAAATCGACCAGTTATCCGGTGGTCAGATGCAGCGTGTTGCGCTGGCCAGGGCAATCGTTTTCGAACCCCGCATCCTGTTAATGGATGAGCCATTATCAGCCCTGGATAAAAAACTCCGGGAACACATGCAGATCGAATTGCGTCACCTGCATGAAAAACTCGGCATGACAACAGTCTACGTGACGCATGACCAGCGCGAGGCGCTAACCATGTCCGACCGCATTGCCGTCATCAACGATGGCAAGCTAATGCAGCTTGACTCGCCACGACGAATTTATGACCAGCCGGCGAATCCCTTCGTGGCAAATTTTATTGGTGAGTCGACACTCCTGCCGGTCGAACATAGTGACGGTCATGTGTCCTACGCTGGAACCCCGGTGAATGTCTCTGGTTCTGAATCGAAGGATGGCCGACTGCTGATGCTTCGACCAGAGCGGCTGGTACTCTTAAAACCAGGAGAAGAGGCAGACTACAATACCTTTCAAGGGGTGGTAAAAGATGTTGTCTACCAGGGGGAAAGCTTTCTTCTGTATGTCACGCTTATGGACGGAGCCGACGTGGCGGTTCGCAGTGTCAGTCAGCGGGGTTTGTTGGCAGCTGTGCCAGAGGTCGGCGCCCAGGTTACGCTGGGCCTGCACCCAGACGAAACTGTTCTGATTCCGGAAGGCGAAAGCTAGCTCGTGACTACACATTCTCTTCCAGGGACCCGCTCCACAACCGGTGCCAATGCCGCTGGCCTGCGCCAGGATGAGGTCCGGGAACGGATGCTCATGTTCGGTCTTTCCGTGCCCGCCATCCTGCTGGTTGTCGTAATCATTGGAATCCCGGTCGGGTGGCTTTTCTGGCTGTCACTCTTCAACGACGAGGGTGTTCTCTCGACGTCGAATTACACCCGAATGATTGAGCATAAATCCTACTACAGGATCTTCCGTACCACGTTCAACGTGAGTTTCCTGACCACGATCATCTGCGTCGCAATCGGATACCCATTTGCATACTTTCTTGCACAGCTCCCCCAAAGATGGGCCAACATCGGCCTGATCGCGGTGTTACTGCCATTCTGGACGTCCCTCCTGGTTCGCACCTACGCCTGGCTGGTTATTCTTCAACGCAAAGGATTGATTAATCAGTGGGGAATAGAACTAGGCCTGTGGGATACACCGCTCAGACTGGTCCACAACCTTAACGGTACCCTGATTGGCATGGCGCATATCATGCTGCCGTTCCTTCTTCTTCCGCTTTACGGATCGATGCGAACCATAGACCAGGACTACATCAAGGCGGCTAGCAACCTCGGTGCCAGCCCTTTTCACGCGTTCTGGAGTATCTATTTTCCCCTGTCTCTGCCGGGGCTGTTTGCCGGCATTGTCGTAGTCTTTGTTCTATGCCTGGGATTCTTCGTCACACCGGCTGTTCTGGGTGGCGGCCGGATCATCATGGTCTCCATGAAGATCGAAACCATTATTGATCTCTTTTATAACTTTGGTACCGCCAGCGCGCTTGGTGTGGTCCTGCTGGCACTGACTCTGCTCGTTCTGTTTATCTCTCACAAGCTACTGCGCTTGGATCGGGTTCTGGGAGGGACGGGCACATGATGACGTGGCTCGACAGCCCGGCTTCAGAAACGCAGATTACGCACCGACGCCGCATATGGCTGTATATCGTCGCGGCACTTGTGATCGTGTTCCTGGTAGTACCGACTTTCATTGTCATACCCATGTCCTTTTCTGCGTCACAATACCTGGAGTTCCCGCCAAAGGCCTGGGGATTTAGGTGGTATGAGAACTATTTCGGGTCAACCGAATGGATGACTGCAACCTGGGTTTCAGTCAAGGTAGCGGTCCTGACCGTAATCTTCACCACTCCGATAGCGACCATGGCCGCGTACGGCCTTTTCGTGTCGAAGATTCGATTGTCGAGATTCATTTTCATCTTGCTGATTACACCAATGATGGTACCGGTCATCCTGATCGCTATTGGTGTGTTCTTCGCTTATACCAAAGTAAAACTCAACAATACAATACTGGGGTTGGTTCTGGCGCACTCGGTACTTGCTCTGCCCATGGTTCTTATCGTGGTCAGCGCGGGACTCAGAAGTTACGACATGAATCAGGAGCGGGTTGCGAGAAGCCTCGGCGCATCACGTCTCAAGGCCTTTTTCATGATTACGCTGCCCCAGATCCGCTTTTCCGTGGTTACCGGTGCGTTGCTGGCGTTCATTGTCTCTTTTGATGAAGTCATAGTCGCCCTATTCATTTCCGGCGGAAAGATGTCCACAATTACCCGCAGCATGTTCCTTGCACTTCGTGATCAGATCGACCCCACGATCGCGTCGATTTCAACAGTGATGGTGCTCATTACTTCAGTAGCCCTGCTGCTCGCTCAGATGTTTGGTAAATCAAAATCTAAGTGACGCTTCGGGCGAATAGCCCGCCAAAACCGGTCCAGAGGAATCACTGAAGTCTGCACCGTGTCGACTAGAAGCACGGACATTTAATGTTGTTCATCTGTGTTATGTTATAACCGACTCATGTTCAAGTACTCAAAGGAGAATTCGCTCGATGGCAGTAGAAGAAGGTAAAAAAGCGCCCGCCTTTGCACTGAACGATCAGGATGGTGAAACGGTTAAATTGTCAGACCTTGCCGGGCAATGGGCCGTGCTATATTTTTATCCGCGTGACGACACGCCCGGGTGTACGATTGAAGCCTGCGACTTCACTTCCTCGCTCAAGGCTTTCGAAAAGCTGGGTGCAACAGTCTACGGCTGCAGCCCGGACTCAATTGAAAGCCACCAGAAATTCATCAAGAAATTCAAACTCAAAGTAGGACTACTCTCAGATCCCACTCACAAGATGATGGAAAAATACAGTGCATGGGGTGAGAAGAACATGTACGGCAAGATTTCTGAAGGCGTCATCCGTTCAACAGTGCTAATTAATCCTGCAGGTAAGGTGGCCAAGCACTGGAAACGTGTCAAGGCCAAGGGTCACGCAGAATACGTACAGAAGGCACTTGCCGAACTGGCTGGCAACTGACTACGACCAACACCTCCAGAGAATTAGCTGTAGGCTGACAGCTTCATCCGTTAACGACTGTCTGCGCAAACGATGCCAGATCGGCAAATACTGCATCAACCTCCGGCCGTTCCGTAATGACTGACGTAGCTCCCCAGTCACCTCCAGTAGAAAGGCCCTGACGATCGATCCAGACACAGTCCATACCCAGCATTTTTGCCGGCTGAATGTCGTGATAAAGGCTCTGGGCCACATGAAGTATCCGCTCTCGTGCAATACCCTGCTCGGCTAAAAGGTGTGTAAACAAAAACTCAAAATTTCCGATATCTGGCTTGTAGGTACCGATCTGCTCGGCCGTATAGATCGCATCGAATTCAACATCCAGATGCTCATTAGACGCTGCGAAACCCGCATCGTGGACATTTGAAAGGATAACCAGCTTATATCGCTTCTTCAGATGCGCGAGTGCTTCAGCGCTATCTGGGAATGCTGGCCACTGGCCGACCGATTCCCCAAATGTTGCGTCCCGCACCCCAGTCGTCACAAGTCCGTGAGTCAATGCGAACCGGTTATGAACGCTGCTCAGAACATCGGGGTACGACATGTCCGGATGATCGGACTGGATCTGGTTTTCAAACTCTGCAAATTCGGCCAGTACCTGCTGCTGGTCGACCTGTAGATTTGAGTTTGCGTCGATCAGCGGTTGGAAGGCCGACCATATCCCACTTTCCCAGTCGATCAGAGTTCCATAACAATCGAAACTCAACGCATCATAGTTGTGATAATTCAATGGCATCTGATTCAGTTCCCCCGTGGACTGGCATTAATTGATGACAATACCCTATTATCAACCAAGCATAGCAGCAGTCACTGGCATTACACTTGCATCAACGAAATACGATCTGGATACCTAACGATGACGACTGGTTCACCGGTAATCTCCGCCGACTCACATATCCAGGAACCGCTGGAGTTGTATGAGGAACGTCTGCCGAAGAAATATCGGCATCGCACACCCCGCACGATGACCGATTCCGACGGTGCGGTTTATCGCGTCATCGATGGCAAACGCCCGCGCCGCATCGATATTGCAGAAAGTCGCCTCAACGAGGACGATCAGAACCGAGAGTTTCGTGGTGATCCCAGCGGTGGCCGCGATATCCGCAAACGGCTTTCAGACCAGGATCGTGACGGTATCTGCGCGGAAGTGATCTATCCCAACCAGTCCCTTTTCCTCTACAACTCACCCGATTCAGGCTATCAACTGGCACTGGCGACGGCTTATAACACCTGGCTATGGGAACTCCTGGCGGTGGACAAAGACCGGTTTGTCCCGGTAGCCATTGTCCCGGTGGCGAACCTCGACGGCGCAGCCACCGAGGCCCACCGCGTAGCCAAACTGGGCTACCGGGCCTTAAAGATACCGATCACTATGGCCGATCGGCCCTACAATGATCCTGCTTACACCCCGTTCTGGGCAATTTGTGAAGATGCCGGTCTGGTGGTTAGTTTTCACGCATTCTCCAACAGTGACGATCGATATCCAGAAGACTGGGGGGAACAAGACGGCACCGGTGGCGCACTCAATCTGATGGCCATGTCGATGATCGACGGGATGAATCCGGTCTCCCTGCTGATCAGCAGTGGCACGCTGATGCGGCATCCCAATCTTAAGTTTGTGGTGGTCGAGTGCGGCGCCGGCTGGTTGGCCTGGTTACTGTATATGCTCGATGAGCAGTATGGGAAAAAACACATGTGGATCCAACCCCGTCTCGACCTTCAACCGAGCGAATACTTCCTGCGACAGGGTCACGTCACTTTCAGCGATGATCCGGTCGCTTTACGCTGTCTTTCCTTTACCGGTGCGGGTAGTCTGCTGTGGGGCAGTGATTACCCACACGACGAAGGAACTTTCCCGAACTCTCAAGCCGTCATTGAACGCACTTTCACCGACATCACGCCCGAAGAGAAACACCAGATCGTGTACGACAATGCCGCACACCTGTACGGTTTGAACAACTGAAAGCCTGAACCACCAAATTTCGCACCCGCAGGTATTTCGTGCGTCAGAAGCTGACAGATCAACCCGAACTTGCCAGTACACTCGCAGCCGCTTCGACAGCACCGTTGCCGTGAGAGAAATCGAGCGCCTTGAATGCAGTGTCGATCGTTGCCAGCGCACCCAGTAGCATCGGCGGGTTTAAGTGGCCCATGTGACCGATCCGAAACACCGAACGGCCATCCAGATACTCAGGCGAGTCGAAACCAAGTCCTAATCCGAGCACTAAGCCCGCCTCCGCTTCACACCACTGACGCATACGGGCTAAATCATGGCCATCGGCTCGAATGGTCGTCACCGCGTGCGACCGATACGCTTCTGCGCTGATATTGCACTGCAACGGACCTGCAACACCCCAGGCCGACACCGCAGCCCACACTGCCCGTGCCAACTTGGCATGACGCAACAAGACTGCCTCGTACCCTTCTTCCCTGATCATGTCCAGTGCGGCCCGTTGGGCGAACAGAAGGTGGGTTGGTGCGGTACCACAAAACCGTTGATAAAAAACCTCCGGTTCGATTCGCGGCTGCCAGTCCCAGTAAGGCGAACGCTTGGTAATTTTTTGTGCAGCCAGTTCCGCCTTACGATTAAAGATCAGGTAACCCAGTCCCGGTGGGGTCATCAGACCTTTCTGGCAGGCGGTCACAGTGAGATCGATTCCCCAAGCATCCATCTCGTATCGGTCACAACCGAATGAGGCAATCGCATCCACGACAAAAAGTGCCGGATGCCCTGCTTCATCAATCGCCCGTCGGATCGCCGACAGATCATTTAGAACTGAACTGGCCGTATCAGTGTGTATACCCAATACGCCTTTGATACTGTGGACTTTGTCCGCCGATAACCGGTCCCGCAGTTGGTCAGGATCAATCGGGTCATGGCGGCCAAAATCGAGTTCAATAACCTCTATTCCCATGACCCGCGCGAGGTTCGCCCAACCGCTGCCAAAAGTACCACTGTTCAAAACCAACACCTGGTCTCCGGGTTCGAACAGGTTACTGATAGCCGCCTCCCAGACACCATGTCCATTGCAGATATACAGCGCTGTACGGCCTTGGGTACCCGCAAAAGCAGCCAGATCGGAGAGGATACTGTCCGTAGTGTCGATCAGTTCTCCTTCATAGATATTCGGCGCCGCCTGATGCATCGCATTTAAAACACGGTCGGGCATGACCGACGGTCCCGGCGTCATAAATAAGTCACGCCCCGAAGACAGTGATACTGTCGCCATCGTAGTTCGACTCCTTGGATCAGTTCCGAAATTAGGCAGGAAGCTGTTTCAGACAGTTACATTTGGCTGGATGCTTCACGAATCATAACATCGCAGAAGATATGAAATTTATTTCCGCTCTGCTGAACCATACACTTTAGGTTGATCGGGCAGACCGCGGGGGCCATCGGGGTCTGCTGGTGTCGGCCAGTAGTTCAGAGGAATGTCACCGGAATCGGCTTTGCGCTCTAAAGCGCTTGTGGGTGATTCGATCTCGCAAGCCTTGGCAAGCGCTGCCTTACGGTCTACCACTTGACTCTCCAGGTTATTGGGCACGGGCATCATACTGGCAAGATAGTAGGCGATCTTCTGCTTTGTCGGATCTACTTCGTGTTCCAGATTCAGTTCACGCTGGTTTACTCCCTTGACCGGATCGACACAGACATTATCGATTACCTCGAGGTCAAACCACCATTTCTTTGCCGGGTTACGAGCGCCGTTGCCAAGCCAGTCATCAATTTTGACTGCCAGCGGCACCAATGCTGGTTTAAGAAATCGGGCATTAATACCACACCAGCTGGCGACCCGCTCCAGTAATGAACCTTCACAGGTAACTACCTTATTCAACGGACAGGTTTTCATGCACCTTCCGCACGCTGATCCCCGAGCGTTCGTCAGCCGGTAGCGCGTGCAACGCTCGACATCGGGTTTCCACATTTCATAGCCATTGAACATCACCTTCTGACCCCAGGAAATCGCATCACAAGGGCATTCGCGTGCGCATTTCGTGCAGCGACTGCAAAAATACTGGAGACCAAAATCAATCGGCTGATCGACCTCGAGCGGTATATCGGTAGTCATAACGACAGTCTTCAATCGTGGGCCCACAAATGGATTCAACACCAACTCACCGATACGGGACAGCTCTCCCAAACCAGCCAGTAGCATCAGCGGTATATGCAATACCTCGCTGTCTACATTGGTTTGAGCACGCGCACTAAACCCCAGTCTGCGGAGCATTTCAGCCATCACGCCGGCGATCTCCGCTCCCCGCAGATAAGCCCGCATAGATTGCGTTCCTGATATCCAGTCATCACCCGATGCACCTTCCATCGTGTCGAACTCCTGATCGATCAGCATAACCACCGCATACCGGTGCGATTTATCTATGGATGTGCCATCGGCATCGTGGGAGTACCAAGCGTAGTCGGGTATTTCGCAGATCCCCGTAACGTCGGCACCCAAAAGATACGACAGCGACTTAAGTGCTCGCGCATTGGCTGAAGGATTGGAGTAAGCTCCCAGTGAAGCGCCCTGTTCTGTGGGCTCTCCACCCTGAAGAGGCACCATGGCCCGCATCGACGGCATCATGCCGGCCGTATGGGGTTGCTTGAATGCAAAACGGTGTCTCTCCTGTTGCGCCTTTTCACCCAAGTCGCCCCGAAGCGCTCGATCAAAAAACGCCGCTCGCTTGGAGACCCGCGGCACCTCGTCATCGAGTATCAGGGTAGTGGGTCGGTCGACCCGCTTGACTGTCTCCATCGGATAATCACCCAGATGTGTCGCCCGTCGTCTGCGCCGATTATGTTCACGGCCTGACACCGCACCATTGCGCCCCAGCCAGTACCTCAGATCTCTTGCATTGGTCGCACTGTCAGCAAGTGGTGGATCGGGTTCCAGCGCGTAATCGGTCGTCACGACGGCCAGTGAGAACCCCGGCCCGATAAATGGATTAACTAATGTATCGCCGGACCGGACGGTCAACCCGGCAAGCACCGATAATCTCACTGGATCAACACGACCCGAACCCACCACATGAGGAAAGGCTGACCAGCCGAGCTGACAGATGTGCCCGGCCAGACAGACCGCAATACTTCCGACCCGGCAATCGGCAGCATCGGTAATGGCCGGCTCGATCCAGTCTCGCGCCGGATTACCCAACTCTGGAATCCGCCCGTGTTCCAGCAATAGAACGACGGCATAGTCATGCGCCAGAGGTTCGGTTTTGTCAGCCCAGGCCGTAGTCGGCATACGACAGACGCCGACCTGGGAGACATTCATAAAATAGCTGTACCCCTTGACGTCGACGGCCCGCCTTTGCGGATCTTCTGGAACAGGCGCCTTTGCAGCTGCCGGTTTTGTCAGTGCATTTTGAACAAAAATATCGAGATACTCTCGAACCACTTCAGCCAGCACACTGCGCGGGGGCATCCGAAACTCGGGCGCTGGTACCATCGCCCGTTCGGTCTCCCGCGTAACAACACGCGGGTCCCGCGCAAGGGTCTCAAGCGGATAAGGACCCCAGTGATAGGGCCGGTTTCGTGAGGGCATACGCAGGAGCATCTTGTAATCATAACCCGACTACGGGGTGTACAGGCAGAACCTGCACTCGGGTAGTTAACTTCGAATTCAGGCGCAGTTTGACTGGCGAGGCACTGCCAGAGCCCTGGATACTGTGGCTACCGTAGCTGGAGCGGTAACAAATGGAGGAATAAACGATTCAGGGAAAGCAGATTTACTGGACGGTCGAATTGGGTGTAGGCACGATACGCAGGACCTTGATGGCTTCCCGGTCTAGGAGTTGGTCGACTCGCGGGGTAACCTCGGTCTTCCAGTAATCGCTTTGATGCACCGCTTCGTAGAGGGTTTCCCGTTGTGCTTCACTGTCAAAGCGCCGCAGCCAGACATAAAGACCATCGTCCTGTTCCCCGCGATACATTCCAGTGATCACCATGCCTTTGGAAATCTGGAAAGGAACAATTTCTTGCTCCATAAATTCCACCTACTCATCCATACAGCCGGGCTTAATGTTGTACTGACGCAGTTCGTAAAACATCGCAGGGCACTCCCTGACTGAAGCCGTATGGGTTGGTCAGCGTTTGGAGTACTGTGGGCGTTTTCTTGCTTTGTGCAACCCGACTTTCTTACGCTCAACTTTACGTGAGTCGCGGGTCACAAATCCAGCTTTGCGCAGTGCAGGTCGAAGCGTTTCATCATACTGAAGCAAAGCCCGTGTAATACCATGGCGGATCGCACCCGCTTGACCGGTATTGCCACCACCGGACACATTGACCTTAATATCTACCTTACCCAGCATATCGGCGAGCTCAAGCGGCTGGCGGATGACCATCCGGGCGGTTTCACGTCCGAAGTACTGATCCAGTGGCCGTCGGTTGACAATAATGTCGCCGGTCCCTCGGCTTAGAAACACACGTGCAGTAGATGATTTTCGTCTACCGGTAGCGTAATAAAACTGTTCGCCTGTTGCCATCTTTGTATCTCTGATACTGACCTTTATTAAGATCTAAATTGCTAGTGTTTTTGGCTGCTGTGCCTGATGAGCGTGGTCGGGTCCAGCATAGACACGCAGCTTCCGGAACATTGCCCTTCCCAGTGGATTCTTGGGGAGCATACCTTTCACAGCTCTTTCGATCACCCGCTCTGGGTGGTTTTCAAGTTCGTCTGACAGCACCGTTTCTTTAATCCCACCGGGATAACCGCTGTGGCGATAGTACTTTTTCTGGTTGGCCTTGTCACCAGTGACCCGAATCTTTGCGGCGTTCACAATAATTATGTGGTCGCCAGTATCTACGTGAGGAGTATATTCGGGCTTGTGTTTACCACGCAGCCGTGTGGCGATCTCAGTCGCCAGTCTACCGAGCACTTTGTCGGTCGCATCGACCAGATACCAGTCTCGGACAACGGTTTCAGGTTTTGCAGTAAATGTGCCCATCGTTAATCATGATTAAAGGAAATTCGAGGCGCGGATGTTACAAGATGGCGACCCACGAAACAACTGCCCGGCACCGAAAGAGGCGGCCAAGACGAAAAAAAGCACAGCTAGCAAGCGCTGTGCTTAAACCACCAAAGGAGGATGGAGGAGATTTTCCGTTCGCGATCTTTCTTATGTTGTTCCCTGCCCTACCGGTTTGTTTGTGTCTGGTTGACCTGATCGTTAAACGTTAAGTTACTTACTTAGTACTATTATTATTAACTAATACTCTAAATTATGCAACCCCAGGGGCCAATTAAAGTTTTTCTTACTTTTCAACTTTAATTTCAATCGTTTAACTGCATCACCGAATCGACCAGTTCGATCCAGTGGCGCACCGGTACCGTCGATTGCGCCGCCAGGTGTGCCAGGCACCCGATATTGGCTGTTGCGATTACCTTCGGCCCGCCTGCCTGTAGCGCGTCGAGTTTTTCTTGTCGCAGGCGTTTGGCAATCGACGACTGAAGGATCGCATAACTACCGGCTGAACCACAGCACAGATGGGGATTCTCAACCGTGACCTGCTGAAAACCCAGGCGAGACAAGATCTCTTCTATGGATCCGCTGATCCCCTGGCCGTGCTGCAGTGTGCACGGTGTCTGAACCGCAACGCGCACCCCGCGACCAGCGGGCGAAACAGTCATCGGCTCTCTGACCAAAATCTCTGACAGATCCCATGTGAGGGAAGAAATCCGCCTGGCCTTTTCGGCATACTGGGGATCATCGGCCAGCAGTTGACCGTACTCTTTTACCGTTACACCGCACCCGCTCGCGGTCATAACGATGCCTTCAGCACCGGATTCCAGCAAAGGCCACCAGGCATCAATATTACGTCGCATGGCCTGACGTGCACTGTCTTCGAATGACAAGTGCAGAGCAAGAGCGCCACAACACCCGGCTCCTGATGCTGTAATCAAACTGATTCCAAGCCGATCCAGAACCCTGGCCGCGGCAGCATTTATATTCGGGCTGAGCGAGGGTTGCACACAACCCTCAAGCACAATCATCTGCTTTGACCTTCTCGTAGTTGGTCTTACTCCTGCTGCATAACGGACGGGAATATAGCGAGCCGCTCTTTCAGGGAGCAGCCTGCGAACTGATCGACCCAATCCAAGCAAAACGGAAAAGAGCCTTCCGGTCAAAAACCAAACCAACAGTCGACGACTAAGTCGCCGCCCGATTGATCTTGGTACGGCCTTTTCTGCCACCTGGCGCCCTATTTCAAGCAGGCGCCCGTACTGCACGCCCGACGGACAGGTCGTCTCACACGAGCGGCAAGTCAAGCACCGGTCAAGATGCAATAAAGTCGATTTTGAACAAGCCTTTCCTTCCAGCATAGATTTGATCAGGTAAATCCGCCCCCTAGGGCCGTCCAGTTCATTGCCGAGTAGTTGGTAAGTCGGACAGGTGGCCGTACAAAACCCGCAATGGACACAGCGTCCGAGAATTTCCTGCGCTTCACGCCCAGCTGGTGTGCCTGAGATAAATGCAGCAAGCTTGGTCTGCATAATCCTATATATCAGGATGCAGTCGTCCGGGATTCAGAATACCTTCCGGATCGAAGGTCTGTTTCAGCCGTACATTCAGATCGTGCAGTGTCCGCGTATTTGGATGAAATACACTGCCCGTACGGTCGCCACCGCGAAACAGTGTTGCGTGACCGCCGAGGGCTTCCACAGAAGCTCGAATCAGATCTGGCGACAGTTCGCTGTGGAGCCACCGTAATGCACCGCCCCATTCGACAAATGTTTCCCCTGCAAGATCCAAAGATCTGGCGGCGCTCGGCACGGACAACCGCCAAAGCGGTTTGTCCGAGAGGAAGTATGGATGACTATGGTCACGCAATGTTGACCACATCCCGTCACCCTCCGATGCCTGCGATCCACCGAGGACATCGACCGCCGCAGAGACACCTTCTGCCAATCCTGACAACCGAAGGCTGAGAACACCCTGGTAATAACAGGCCCCCGTCAACGGCAGGGGTCTGCCAGCCACTTCATTCATTTTCTTTAATGCCTGCTGTTCAGTAAGTTCATAACACAAAGTCTTTTCGGTTTCGGGTAATGGGTGCACTTTAATTGACACATCGAGAATTACACCGAGTGTTCCCATAGCACCTGTCATCAAGCGCGACACATCATAGCCGGCAACATTCTTGATGACCTGGCCGCCAAATCGAAGCTGCTCACCCCGCCCATTGAGCAACTCCACACCCAACACGAAATCTCGGACTGCACCGCGGTATGGCCGACTGGGACCGGACAATCCGCAAGCCACAGTCCCACCGATGGTTGCATGCGGACCAAATAATGGAGGCTCAAACGGCAGCATCTGCCGCTCACGCCTCAGCACCTCCGCCAGCTCAGAAAGGCGCGTCCCGGCTCGGACAGTTACGACAAGCTCTGTTGGATCATAAACGGTAACTCCTGTATGGTCGCCAACCGCCAGAACCTCACCTTCAGGCTCCCGACCGTAGAACAGCTTGCTTCCTCCACCGACAATTTGTAGTGAACGTTTGGCCGACGCAGCCGCGCTGATGGCATCGGACAGCTCAGCAGTTCTATCGTTCATCTGGATCATTTTTCAGAAACGGTCTATGTCCGGGAAAGGGATGCGCCCGTCGTGAACATGTATCGCATTGAACTCAGCACAGCGTGCCAGTGTTGGTACGGCCTTGCCTGGATTGAGTAATCCACGGGGATCAAACGCCGCCTTCACTCCATGAAAGTGCTCGAGTTCACTGGACTCGAACTGTACGCACATCTGGTCGATCTTCTCCAAACCGACACCATGTTCTCCGGTAATTGTTCCACCCGCTTTCACACACAACTCTAGGATCTTTCCACCAAGCTCTTCTGTTCGCTCAAACTCTCCCGGTTGTGCCCCATCGTAAAGGATCAGTGGGTGCAAGTTGCCGTCTCCTGCGTGAAACACATTGGCAATCCTTAAACCGTAAGTACTTGAGAGCTCGGTTATTCCAGCAAGCACACGGCCCAGTTGCTGGCGGGGAATAGTGCCATCAATACAATAATAGTCGGGAGATATTCGACCAACCGCGGGAAACGCATTCTTGCGGCCCGACCAGAAACGTTGCCGTTCTTGCTCTGTAGCTGAAACCTGAATGTCTATCGCGCCCTCACTCGCGAAAACAGACGTCGTCAGTTCAATCTGTCTATCTACCTCAGCTTCAGTCCCATCGACCTCACAAATCAGAATTGCAGCAGCATCACGTGGATAGCCCGCATCAGAGAAATCTTCGGCTGCCCGAATAGCCAGGTTGTCCATCATCTCCAGTCCGGCAGGAATAACGCCCGTGGCGATCAGTTTTGCAACGCTATCCGCGGCCTTTTCGACTTCGTCAAATGCAACCAGAACCGCTTTGGCAGAAACCGGAATCGGCAGCAGACGCACGGTAATCACTGTGACCACACCGAGCATGCCTTCAGAACCCGTCATCAGCGCCAACAGATCGTAGCCGGGCGAATCCAACGCTTCACTACCAATTGTTATCTTTTCACCATCAATCAATACGACCTCGAGACGGATGATATTGTGAATCGTCAAGCCATACTTAAGACAATGTACCCCACCGGCATTTTCAGCAACATTGCCACCGATCGTGCAGGCTATCTGTGATGAAGGGTCCGGTGCATAGAAGAGCCCATACGGTGCAGCAGCTTCCGAGATTGCAAGATTGCGGACACCGGGCTCCACCCGTGCTGTTCTGCTGACCGGGTCGACATCGATGATGCGACTGAACCGGGCCATGCTCAACAGCAGTGCGTCACGCCTGGGGGTTGCACCACCCGACAGCCCGGTACCGGCGCCACGCGCGATCACAGGCACGCCGTGCCTATCACACAGGGAAAGAATTTGTTCGACCTGTTCAAGCCGATCCGGCATCGCAACGGCCAGGGGCAGTTCTCGATAGCCGGTCAGACCATCACATTCATAGGGTCTTCGCTCTTCGTCGCTGACCAGCAAGCCGTCAGCCGGAAGAACATCTCGCAGGGCCCGGAAGAAGCGGGGACTCTGCCCCGTATTAGAAGTCACGTTACCCACTTTCATAGGCGTGGACAAACATGGCACTCAGTATGCCACAGGCCCGGGATCGTGATAGTTTGGATCCTGTTTTGGTCAGACCCATCAACCATGCTCGTAAATTACGGAATGTGGGTCGATTGCACCTGAAACCTGCTTAATTTGTTGCTCCGGGTACGTAATCCAGAAAGTTGTTGAACAAAATCTGCGACACGTTTCGGAATTCCAAAAACAACGGATCAGCTTGCGCCTGCATGCGCTCCAGTGAGCCGGCACCCAACGTTCGATCCAGCGCCTCGGAATATGCCGGCACCTGACCCCAGTCGGGGATAGTCGACTCCTGAAGTTCTACGTGAAATTGAATACCCCATGCGTTATCACCGACCCGCATCGCCTGGCAACTGCAGGCTTTGGAACTGGCCAGCACGCGAGCGCCTGCCGGCGGCGTCTTTACTTCGACCGAATGCCATTGAAGGCATTGAATATACGGATCGATACCTGCAAACAGGGGATCTGCACGACCAGCAGCCGTCAACTCAACTCCAAGAATCCCGATCTCTGGCGCAGCTTGCAGCGAACAGACACCACCGAGTGCATCGGCCAGCAATTGGTGACCAAGGCAAAATCCAAGGTAGGGTTTTTTCAGGTCGCAGACCCAGTGCCGGATGGCTGCTTTTTCAGGCACCAGCCATGGACATTCGTCTTCATCCCAGACATCCATCGGACCACCCATGACCCACAGCGCATCATACGATTCAAAAGCGGGAATCTTCTCCCCCACATCGAGTTCGACTGCATCCCACTGAATTCCGGCGCCGTCCAGTAGCCCACGAAATATTCCGGGATGCTCACATTCGATGTGCTGGAAAACGAGCAGCTTCACTGGCCACCTCCAGACTGATAATTCATCTCATGTGATCTTAGCAGTCCAGCGTGTGTTCACGTTCCCACTGACTGATCGCAGATGAATAACTCCGCCAATCCTGGTATTTGAGTTTGGCATAACTATCCACCAATGCATTACCGAGACCTGATCGCAGCACCTTGCTTTTTTCAAACAGGCGGATTGCATCCAGCAGATTAGCCGGCAACCTTCGTAAACCGCGAATCTTGTGGCCATCCGTATACATATTCACATCCAGTCGTTTACCCGGATCCCGTTCACTTTCGACCCCATCCAATCCAGCGGCCAGTATTCCGGCCTGCAGCAGGTAAGGGTTGACAGCACCATCCATCAAGCGAAGTTCAAATCTACCCGGGCCGGGTATTCGCACCATATGCGTCCTGTTGTTGCCACCATAGGTCACGGCATTTGGCGACCAGGTTGCACCCGACAGTGTGACCTGACCATCGATGCGCTTGTAACTATTAACTGTAGGATTAAAAACAGCGGTGAGCGCCTGGGCGTTGTGCAAGATTCCGCCCAGAAAATGGTAAGCCGTCTTCGACAAACCCATCTCGTCACCGCTGTCTTCAAAAAGATTATTCTGGCCCGTTTTATCCCAAACAGACACATGGGCATGACATCCATTACCTGTAAGATTCGAAAAGGGCTTGGGCATAAACGTTGCGCGCAACTCGTGTTTCTCGGCAATCGCCTTCACCATATACTTAAAGAATACATGGCGATCTGCTGTTACGAGCGCATCGTCATAGTCCCAGTTCATTTCAAACTGTCCGTTGGCATCTTCGTGATCGTTTTGATAAGGCCCCCACCCCAAGTCAATCATGCAGTCGCAGATCTCGCTGATCACATCGTATTGCCGCATCAGTGCCGATTGATCGTAACAGGGCTTTTCCTGAATATCATTTACGTCAGAGATCGATGACCCGTCCGCACTCACGAGGAAGTATTCACATTCGACGCCTGTCTTCATCCGGAATCCCCGTATTTCCGCACGGGCAATCTGCTGCTTGAGCGCAACCCTGGGTGAGGCTTCAACCGCATTACCATCCATGACCAGGTCGCCAGCCAGCCACCCCACTTCAGGTTTCCATGGCAGCTGAATCAGACTGTCTGGGTCTGGAATGGAAAACATATCCGAGTCGGCGGGTGTCATGTCGAGCCAGGCAGCAAAGCCAGCAAATCCGGCGCCATCCTTCTGCATGCCAGCAATGGCGCGGGCCGGCACCAGCTTTGAGCGCAGGATGCCGAATAGATCGACAAAACTGATCAGAAAGTACTTAATGCCGCGTTCAGTCGCGACCTTTGAAAGGTTTGTGGGCATCGAAATTCTCCGGATAAATCTTTAGTTATGTAACCAAAACAGGCGTATAGGGGCAAGGACTCTCCCGAGTCGCCGACTACTATAAAGAACTGAAATTAAGATAACAGCACCGACAACCATAGCGACCTGTAGTTTACGCTGGCAAAAAGCCGCGGTCTCTTCGTCTCAGCCTTGAGAAGACAAATCGACACCACGAGTCCCCGCCAGGGGGATGCCCATCATATCGGCGCTCGACAGGGTGACAACCCGCAAATCCTCCGGCTCCAAATTGTGTAACCTGGTTTTACCGGTACAACGGGCCATCATCGAGGCTTCTCCAGCATTAGCCTGCAGTAACGCCGTGACTCCGGCCGTGCGTTCGTCCATTGACCAGTCGGTAGCATAGTCAATTGACGTCGTATTGATCATTCCGCCTGCCGCAAGCGCAACCGCGACTCCATAGACTACGGCAGACGCACCCATCGCGATCAGCTTCGCCGCATCGGTCCCCGAACGAACCCCGCCGGCATAAATCAGTGTGATCTGCTCTTCCTGCCGGCGCCGGCGCAGGGTGGACACCGTGTAAGGTAAGAGATCGAACCGTGGCTGTTGACTGAGTTCGTTTCCCGGATCAGACAGACCATCAATCCCATCCAAAAACAAAGCATCGATGTTCGATGCAAGCGCAAACTCTACAGCGTCTTCAATCTCCTCCAATCTGCTGACTGCAATGCCGGTGAATGCGTCATGTTGTCGATCTGTTAGGCATTGGGCAGCACGACTCCAGGGAACAACATAGCCCGTTGCAACGGGGTCAACGGGTGACACATCATCGACCCACTGGATCCAGACAATGTTGTCGGCGATACGCTGTTTGCCGATGTAACCTGTGCCTGTTGTCTGTAATGCCCTACCCAGGGCTTTCTGGACCTGCTCCGGCACAGTATCAAATCCACTAACCAGAAAGGGCAGCTGTAGCGTAGGCGTATCCCGCCCCAGAGACACGTCGATACTACACGCCTCCCGATAGGGATCAATGACCAGGCGGGACAAGTTGGCTGGAAGAAACACGATATCGTCAAGCGAGGGCCAACGACCTTCCGGAAACGGGTTGTCGCGTGGCTGCAACCTGCGCTGCAGCATGGCACGGTGCTTGTCGACATCCAGCGGATTGGTTTGCGCCATCGAAAAAATGTCTTCCCGGTGATGGACCGAGTAATCGGCTGAACCGGTCTCTGAATCACAGCGATAACAACGTGCCGCTTCGCGTAACGCTGCAGCCTCATCGTAGGTATCTTCGATCTCTGGGAATGCAACCGGATCGTCCCCAATACCATGAAAGACTGGTTCTTCTATCGGCAGCTTCTCCCACAGCAGGTCCTGGGCAACTGGCACCCTACGGGTACGGTACGGCGTGCGATAGGGGATCGGCGTGCCGATGTTGTCCAGGTAGGCCTTGATGTAGTAGGCGGCCCGCTGGCCATGGTGCATTGCCATGACGATCGTCGAACCGCCAAAAGCACCATCCCCCGCAGCAAAGACTTTAGGGTCTGCCGTTCGCATCGACGAAAATTCGGCCCGCACTCGGTCACTGTCCATCAGGTCATGTGCTTCAAGTTCAGCGCACTCACCCTTCTGACCAACAGCGGCTATGACCATACCGCAGGTGATATCGTGGTCGCTGCCTTCCACGACCACAGGTGTGGATCGGCCGTCCTGATCCAGCACACCAGCCTGAGTCCGCACGCACGACAGCCGAAGACCGTCCTCAGTTATCTGTACTCTGGTCTGGAGTGTGTTGTACACGAACTCGACTTCTTCCTTAAGTGCATGGTGCAGCTCAATCTTGCGTGCCGGTATCTCATCGGGACCACGCCTGTAGACCACCTTGACTGTTTTGCATCCAGGCAACCGCTTAGCAACACGACAGGCATCCATAGCGACATCACCGCCGCCCACTACCACCACGGTTTCGGGTAGATGCGGCCGCTCACCTGCGTTGACCCGACGAAGAAAACTCACACCATCAATCACCCGCTCATCCGATTCCCCGGCTATCCCCATGGGCTTACCCCACCAGGAACCAATAGCGAGCAGCACGGCATCGTGCCTTTCTTTAAGTGCCTCAAGGGAAACCCCTTCACCCAGCGGCGTATTCAAATGTATCTGAAGCCCGGGACACTTGTGCTTCAATCGCGCGATATCCTCGTCGATAATACCCGGCGGCAGTCGGAATTCCGGGATGCCCCAGACCATCGTTCCACCGGCGCGGTCAGTCATCTCATAGACATCAACCTGAAATCCGGCAACACACAGGTCGTGTGCAGCCGTCAGCCCCGCTGGTCCAGAACCCACTATTCCTATGCTTTGACTTCTCGTGGTGGCGACCGGTTCCGGCCGGTAGGTCGGACCAAGTTCATCCATCACGTAGCGCTTGAGATTGCGAATCTGTACTGCACCGTCGCTGCTCACTCTGCGGCAAGCCGGCTCACAGGGCGCGTCGCAGACCCGTCCACAAATTGAACTGAACGGGTTAGTAGCCGTGATGGCCTCAAAAGCCTCTTCCGGACGCTTTTCCCAGATGTAGGCAATATAAGATGGGGCGTCGGTACCCACCGGGCAGGCAACCTGGCAAGGCGCCGGGACATAGTGATGATCGGCGGTATCATCAGCAAAACCTGGTGGGGCAACTGGAACCGTGATTCTTTCCAGGTTGTAGACACTCATGACGACGCTCGCGCTGCGGGCAGTTGGTGAGCGTGTTCGGGCTCGTACGGCAGGCCCGTCATCGTGGCCGCCTCGGGTGTCAGCGCGACCAGGTCTTCGCGACTGAGTTCGCGCACGTCGTCGTAGCCCAGGCCATGAGTAATGGCAGCAATCTGCCAACGCACACCCTCAAGGAAACGGTGAATGTTACGCGCTTCCGTTTCGGGCTTGTATCGATGTTCGTGTTCCGGATCCTGTGTCGCGATACCCGTCACGCACTGGCCGATATGACACTGCATGCAGGCAATGCAGCCGCCAGCAATGATCACGGAGGTGCCGAACCCCGCCGCATCGGCGCCCAGGCACAGTGCCTTCACCGCGTCTACACCATCGCGGAGACCTCCCATAAGTACCAGCTCAATACGCTCCCGTGCCCCGATCTCATCAAGTGCTTCCAGCGCTTCAATGATCGCCGGCAAAGTCGGTATGCCGACATAATCAATGACCTCAGAACTGCCGGCGCCGGTCGATCCCTGCATACCGTCAAGTTCGACGAAGTCAAAGCCGTCCTTGACCGCGATCTTAATATCGTCGCGGATTCTACCTGCGCCCAACTTGACACTGACCGGCAATCGATAAGCCGTGGCCTCTCGAAACTCTTCCACCTTGATGACCAGGTCGTCAGCGCCAAGGATATCGGGGTGCCTCGATGGCGAGCGCAGGTCGATACCCGCGGGTATGCCCCGTATCTCGGCGAGCTCGGGCGTTACTTTCTTGGCCATCAACTGGCCGCCCAGGCCGGGTTTCGCGCCTTGGGAGATATAAATCTCCAGACCGTCTGCCCTGCGCATATCGTGTATGTTCCAGCCCAGTCGCCCACCCAGACACTGAAAGATGAGTTGTCCGGCAGCGTCTCTTTGGGCATCACTCATGCCGCCCTCGCCGGTGTTCTCGGCTATGCCGGACATGGCCGAGGCCATAGCGATACCCTGCTTGGTGGACCGGCTTAACGCACCGTAACTCATTGGCGCAATCATAACCGGCATACTGAGCTTTAGTGGTTCCGCACCATTGATGCCACCGATCCGGGTTTTCATGTGGACACGTTCCACGACGTCGGCCGCCTCACCTGCACGGGAGAGGTCTTTGCGAAAAGCAAGATCAGAGAGGTGCGGCAACGGTCTTGCACCACCATATCCACGAATCCGATAGCGACCACTTTGTGACTTGATGTGGATATCCTCCTGCACCTTGGAGTTCCAGTATTCCGAACGACCAGAAAAAGAGGTGAATGGAAGGCTGCGCACCTGTTGTTCGCTGCTGCCATAACGCAGGTTCTTTCCCGCGTTGACGATCTTGCTGAACGATCCACTGAAAGAAATTTTATAGCGATCGAGGAAGGCACGTATGTCCTCCAACTCGGCCACATCGAGATCGCCGAGCATGGCGTCTGAACCAAGCTCCTGGATAGTGCCACCAACAAAGATCTCGCCAGCTGACATATCTTCGCCCACGCGCTCGCCCGAATCGCCCAGAATGATGATGCGACCGCCATACATCATGTAGCCGGCCATAAAGTTGGCGTTGCCGACGCAGCACAACGTTCCCGCCTTCATCACCTGCCCCGCTCGCGAACCCATGTTGCCGTGGATCACGATTTCTGCACCTCGAATGGCAACACCGGGTATGGCTCCCGCATTACCACCGACAATAACCGACCCGGTATACATATTGTCGCCGACGCCCCAACCGACGTTGTGTGAAACCTCGAAGTGTGCCTGGTCAGACAGGCCTGCACAGAAATAACCGGCAGAGCCTTCGATACGAACGGTAATTGCTTCGGTGAGCCCGACGCCGATGTGATGCCGGGCGTCGGGATTGCGGACAAGAACATCCTCGCCTACCGCCCCGGATTGTCGGAGCCGCTCGTTGACCTCGCGAACCGTAAGGTGCGCTAGGTCAAGCGTGACCATGTCGCGTAAGTGCCTGGAGCGGGTTCGCGGGTATTCAGAGCCTGGCCGGGGAAAAGCCTGTTCAAGGAGACCTCTTCAGACGCGACTGCGACCAGGTCGTCGTCCTGATACAGGATCATGGGCTTAGCCGCGAGCCGGTCTTTGGCATAGCCGATTTCATCCTGAGTAGAGGCCAGGAAGGAGAACGTGCCATCGAGATCATCGATCGATGTTTTCAGCGCGTCGTTCAGGGCAATACCCTGAGCAAGTTTGTCGGCAAGGTAAACGGCGATCAGTTCACTGTCGTTATCGGTCGTGAACAGGAAATCACGCTGCTCCAACCGGCGGCGCATCTTCCAGTAATTTGTAATCTGGCCGTTGTGCACAATTGCAACATCCGCAAATCCCGTCGCCCAGAACGGATGAGCAGCTTCTGGTTTGACGTCACTTTCAGTCGCCAGTCGCACGTGGCCGAGGCCGTGGGTTCCGCGGTAGCTGTGAACATCGTACCGATCATCGACATCATGAGCAGTGCCGACGTCCTTAACGATCTCCAGACTCGTGCCAATAGAGATCACCTTGGCGGCACGCTCCATCTCATAGGCCAGCCTCTGGACGTCATGGGCATACTCGACAGTGACCCGGTAGTTGTCGCCAATCTCCGACTCATCGGTGATCGTGGCGCCCAGTTCGGACAAACGCTGTCGGATAGCTTCAACTCCGCCCCTGGAATCTGCAGCATCACCGAGGAAAAAGCGCAATTTGAGTTTACCCGGCTGTGCCTCTTCATACAGTGCAAATCCGGTTGAATCAGGGCCGCGGTGCTGGCAGCCGTCCAACATCCGAATCAGCGCCTCCCCGGTGTCGAAGGTCTGTGCTGACCCTTTGTACATGATGCCCGCTATTCCGCACATGAGGATCGTTCCTGAACTGAAATTATGAGCAGCAAAGCCTAGTCGGAATTGGGTTTGAATTCAACCACTGCGAAATTGTATTTCCCTAGGGAAACCTTGATACCACAAACTGATGCATGTACATGGGACACCGGTGATTTCGACGGAATAGGCCCCATTGGTCTTATCCCAGGAATGATTCAGACGAGTCGTCCATTGCAGCCCACCACTCGGTGTGGTGCGTCGGCGCCTCGGTGCCTGTGACCGGTGAGCGAAACGCGTTGTTCCTGTAGGTCACGATGTTTTCTTCCTTGTAATGTTCCCAGTGCTTGAAGTTGTCGCATGCCAGATCCCAGTCGAGGCCGTAGTCCAACTCCTGACACAGGTCCTTGCAGTAATCGGTCTGGAAATCGATTTCCTGAATCGGATCCTCCAGTGCCTCCTCCCGCGACTGCCAGGTTTTTGCATCTGCTGCCATATCGCTCGCCGATGGCAACAGGATGCGACCGAGGATCACATCGCGGGCGTACCAGGCTTGTGCATCAAACATGCTGAACGTGTAGTACTGGTCCTGCATACCCAGATACATCACTTTCGAGTTGGCAATCCAGAACACACCCTTGTACAGGGTGCCAGGGTACAGTCGATTGTGCGTCGCCAGGCGCAGTCCTTCGGGCAGAAACGGGAAATGATGCAAGTAACCTGTGCACAACACCACAGCATCAAATTCCCGTGTGCCACCCCCTGAAAAGTGTGCGGTCCGGCCATCAAAGCGTTCAACCAGGGGCAGTTCCTCTATGCCATCGGGCCAGTCAAATCCCATCGCACTGGTCCGGTACGTGCAGGTGACCGACTTTGCACCGTACTTCAGGCACTGTAGTGCAATGTCCTCAGCCGAATAACTCGCCCCGACAATGAGCAACCGTTGCCCGGCAAACTCAACAGCATCGCGAAAGTCGTGCCCGTGAATGACCCGGCCCGGAAACTGGTCGATGCCCTCGAACTGCGGAATATTCGGCACCGAGAAATGACCAGTCGCGACGACTACGTAATCGAATATCTCCTCGATATCGACATTATCGACCAGATTAGTGGCACGCACGGTAAACTGACCGGTCGCATTGCTGAACTGGACATCGCGGACCGCGTGATTAAAGCGCACCCAGTCACGGACATTGGAATTGTTAGCGCGACCGATGATGTAGTCGCGCAGCAGCTCCCGAGGTGGGAACGAGGGTATGGGCTTACCGACGTGCTCATCGAAACTGTAGTCGGCAAACTCCAGGCATTCCTTCGGCCCGTTCGACCAGAGGTAGCGGTACATACTGCTGTGCACTGGCTCACCGAACTCATCTGTTCCTGTTCGCCAGGTATAGTTCCACAGCCCGCCCCAGTCACCCTGACGCTCGAAACAAACCACCTCGGGCACTTCACTACCAGCGGCAGCTGCCGATTGAAAAGCTCTTAACTGCGCCAAACCACTGGGACCAGCGCCAATAATCGCGACACGCGTCATCTGAGACCCTCTTCTCCGTATATTGCCGGAATGATTCTAACGCTCATTACCACCTGACTGGTACCGTTCAATCGAGCGTTACGACCGACGTTAGCAAATTGCTGATGCACTGGGAAACCGATCCATAAATTCATCGAAAACTAACATCCAACTGGTATGATTATCATAGAGGGCTTCTAGAATTGACTGTTTGTAGCCCAGGATATGGTCCTCGGATCATTCCTAGTGGAGTTATCTAATGACGTCAGAACGCCGCGTGATCAACATCTACGACACACCCTATTCGGCCTATGATCTTGAAGGCGCCGTTCAGGTTGATATGCAACTGCTGAACATCAGCTACGACCGGGGCACAGGACGGGGCTGGTACGTCATTCGCATGGCGCCCGGCGCAGCGTCCATTCCGCACCCGCACGAGTTCCGTGAGGAGTACCTTATTCTGGAAGGTGATCTTGTCGAAATTGACGGCACCATCTTAAAAGCGGGTGACTTCGTCAGCTACGCCCCCGGAACACGTCACAACTCACGAACAGAAAACGGTTGTCTTCTCATCGGAATTGATCGGGCAGCGGAATGAGTTTTTCCCTGACAAATAAACAAATCGAAAGGTTTAGGGACGATGGTTTTGTGGTTGTGGACAAGCTTGTAGATGAGAAAGCTATCGCACAGCTGCACACGCGATTCGATCGTCTTTTTCAGGGAGATTTCGAAACCGGCACCAGGCCCGACGAAGTGAACTGGCAGGAGGGTGAGAGTGATCCGGAACTGACTCGTCAGATCTGCAACGCCTGGAAATCCGACCGCTGCGTCGCCGCGACGGTGCTGCGTGAAGATCTCGGCCACGCTCTTGCCCAGCTGGGTAGCTGGCCTGGCACCCGAATCGTCCAGGACAACGTGATCAGTAAACCGCCGGGGGGAGGCGCCCTGGGTTATCACCAGGATAACGCGTACCTGGCTTGGTACACCCCGCGCGAAATGCTGACCTGCTGGATAGCTCTGGACGCAACGTCATCTGCAAACGGCACTCTGGAGTTCGTGAAGGGATCACATCGCTGGCAAAGACAACTGCAACCGCAGGGTGAATTCCACAATCCCGCCGACTACCAGATAGAAATGGAGACTGCGGCACAACAGGAAGGCCAGACACCGGAGGTGATCCACGTCGAAGTCCCCCGCGGTGGCGGCTCTTTTCACCACGGCTGGATGTGGCACGGATCGGGGGCCAACCGGTCACTCGACTGGCGCCGCTCGCTGGTCCTACATGGAATGAGATCTGACACACAGTTCGTGCCCGAGGGCCTCGGTTGCGGCAACGGGCCTGTCTACAGCCGCTACAAACACCTCGATGATTGTGACATGGACGAGAACCACTTTCCGATACTGTGGCGGCAGGACGGCCACCGTACTGCTGGAATCAGCACAGTCATTGCAGCGCAACACGACTGAACCTTTCGGGTGAACCTATCGCGCTAGCAGGTCTTTAACTGCACAGGCAAGCTGAGACATGGCCGCGTCCTCGCGGCCAGGTCCCCCGGCGCAGTGCCCCCAGACCGAATCAATCACTCGCACCTCAGCGTACGACATGTGGCCGACCTCAACCACACTGTCTTCAGGTGGAAAATACAGATCCGTTCTAGACGGCATCACGATTGCTTGTGATTTGATTGACGATAGCGCCTGCTCGTACCCACCGTCTAAAAAACTCCACTTACCTACATCAGCTGTGTGCCAGGTCCTGAGCTTGGCCAGAAGGTCGTTGGCGTCCCATTCAAGATGGTCTGTCTCCCAAAAAGAAAGCAGGTCGTCGAGTGTCTCAAATCCCAGTTCGCGCCAGAGCGCCTCGCGAAAGAAGGACTGCGAATAGGCCCAGCCACAATACACCCTCCCAAAGGCCTTCAGGCCCGCTTCGGGGGGCACATCATAATGACCGTCAGCATAGACGGGATCCGCAGCCAGCGCGGCTTTAACGCCAGCCAGAAACACCTGGTTATGAGGGGAACAGCGGGCAGAGCCACACCAGGGCAAAATCCGCCGCACCAGATCCGGAAATGCCACTGCCCAGTGAAAAGCCTGGATCGCACCCATTGACCAGCCGGCCACCAGCTGAATGTCAGTGACATCAAATCTCTCAGTCAACAGGCGATGCTGACATAGGACATTGTCATAAACATCGACCTGCGGAAAGCGTGGGCCTGAGTTCGAGTCAATTGCATTGCTGGGTGAGGTCGACAACCCGTTCCCGAAAAGATTCGGTGATACCACGAAATAGCGGTTCGTATCGAAAACGTTACCAGGTCCAACAAGCGGCGCATATCCCTCGTGCGTACCCGTGTAATAGGTGGGCAGCACAATCACGTTATCACGCGCAGCCGACAACCGTCCCCAGGTTTTTGCAACCAGAACTGCAGATGTCAGTTTTTCTCCTGAAAGCAGCTCGACATCTCCCAGATCGAATTTGATGATCTCTTCAGTCATTGACTGTTCCTGAGATCAGCTGGATTCAGAATAAGCGCAATCACCACAACTTAAGATAGCGGTCAACTTCCCAGTCACTGACATGCGTCAGGTAGCTGTCCCACTCAGCACGCTTGAACTCAGTATAGGTCTTGTACATCAGGTCTCCCATCACCTGTCGACCCAGATCATCGGCTTCCAAAGCATCAATGGCCTCATCAAGGCTGCGCGGCAGATAACCGACCCCCAGTTCGGCCAGTTCTACATCCGACTTGAGGTACATATTGTCGGTATGCGGCGGACCGGGATCGATCTTTTCCCGTACACCTTCCAAACCCGCAGCCAGCACCATAGCGCCGCCCAGATAAGGATTATTGGCAATGTCTGCAGAACGCAGTTCTACTCTACCCCCACCCCGCGGGATCCGAATTGAATTCGTCCGGTTGTTGTTACCAAAGCAGGTAAAAACCGGGGCCCAGGTGAATCCCGACATGCTGCCTGTTTTAATCAGCCGTTTATAACTGTTCACGGTGGGTGATATGACTGCCGATAATGCGGGTAAATGCTTCAATATCCCACCAATAAACCAATAGCCCAGCTCTGTGATGCCGCAACCTCGCGGGTCATTATCAGACTCAAAGAGATTTTCCCCTGACTGCAAATCCGCAAGCGACATATTGTAGTGAGCGCCACTGCCCGCCCGATCGGAGAAAGGTTTTGGCATGAACGACGCGAAGTAGCCCTTTCGATGCGCCAATTCCTGTACTAGGTGCCGGAAAAACACAAAACGGTCGGCCATGGTGAGGCCATCGCGATACATAAAGTCGATCTCAAACTGCCCGTTACCATCCTCGTGATCATAAGAATAAACATCATATCCAAGGCTATCTAACGTTTCGACGATCTCTTCCAAAAGCTCAAAGCTGTCGAGCGTAGATCGAATATCGTACGCGGGTTTCGCGATATCATCGCGTGGGCCGATGGGGCCAAATCCTCCATCATCCGTATGTTTGAGCAGAAAAAACTCAGGCTCAATACCAAAATTGAAGGTGTAACCCAAATCCGCCGCCTGCGATAACACCCTCTTGAAGATATTTCGGCTGCACGGTTCAAACGGCTTGCCTTCGCACCACAAATCACTCGCGAACCAGGCCACATCCTTGCGCCAGGGCAGAATGATCAGGCTTTCGGGGTCCGGATGCGACGAAACTTCTTCATCACTGACATCCTGCGGAATACCATCCAGCGCAGCACCGGTGCACAACTCTGAACCGCCCATCATCCGATCGAAGTGAGCGATCGGCACAAATTTAGATTTCGATACACCGTGAATATCAACGTAGCTTGGGAGACAATAGCGAACACCCTGTTCTTCAAGGGAATACTTTAACTGGTGCAAGGGTTCATTAGTCACGTTCTGTTTTCTCCTGTTATTAAAGTCGCTCAGAACGTCCAGCTGGTCATTCCCGGCAACGCGATTACTACAACGGTCTAAACAACTATTTCTTGATCGTACAGAATTGGTCTTTTGTATTCCAGCCTAAACAGACGTCATTTCAAAGTATTAGGGCATTCTTTTAGAATCAAAAACACTAGTTCCGTTGTAGGGTGGTTTTGGTATTTAGTGTATTTTTACTGTACACTGGCTGTCCATCTGAAGCCAGTTTTGGCTCAGGTGCACCCATCTACAAGGTGCTTCATTAGTGGGTCAGGGAATTAAATGTGCCCGACCGCTTCTGTTTCGGCGCCGAGTGTACATAGCGGTAAATTTCCTGCGGGATTAACTCAACTCGGAGGAGTTATCAACAATGAGTCCTGAAGAAGTGTTAGCGGTAGTAAATGCGACCGCCAATGCCAGCATGGAAGCCTACTACTGGTGGTGTACCGCCATCATGGTATGTATTCATGCAGGTTTCATGATGTACGAAATGGGTGTATCGAGAGCCCGAAACGTTCTGGCATCAGGTGTGAAGAACATCCTTGCCTTCGCGTTCATGATTCCGACGTTCTTTCTCTTTGGTTGGTGGCTGTACTGGGCTTATGGCACGGGCAATATCTTCATACCGGATGCCAGTGCAGAGTTTGCGCAGTACTACGTGCCTTGGAGCGATGGCATGGGACCGAACCTGCAGGATGGGGCATCGGGAGTATTCTGGGCCGCGTTTGTGCTGTTCTCGGCGACGACAGCGTCAATCGTCTCAGGATCAGTCATTGAACGCATACGAATGAGTTCCTGGATCATCCTAGCAGTTCTAGTCGGTTCCGTGGTCTGGATCATTGGTGCTGGCTGGGGCTGGTCAGCTGGTGGTTGGCTGGTTACCCAATGGGGTTATCACGACGTCGGCGCGGCCGGTGTGGTGCACGTGATCTCAGGCTTTTTTGCCCTGGGCATACTGATCAACCTGGGACCGCGTGTAGGAAGGTTCAATGCGGACGGTTCGGCCAACGATCTTGCCGGTCACAACGCACCGTTGACCATTGCCGGGCTGATGATCATCATCATTGGCTTCTTTGGCTTCCTGGGCGGCTGTTTGATCTATCCGGCTGCGATGGCAGGCTCTGCGGCTGATGCCGGCTGGCTGACGATCTATGGCAGTCCAGCCACCCTATCGTCATTCGCATTTAACACGCTGATGTCATTTGGCGGCGGCATCATCGGCGCGTACTTAATTACCAAAGACCCGTTCTGGATGATGTCCGGTGCACTGGGCGGCATCTTCTGCGCCGCATCTGGTCTTGACCTATGGTATCCAGGTACGGCATTTGCACTTGGCTTCTTAGGCGGCGTCGTAATCCCGTACAGCCACAAACTGATCACCAGTTGGGGTATTGATGATGCAGTTGGTGCGGTCTCCGTGCACGGCACCTGCGGCCTTATCGGTGTCATGGCAACGGGTATTCTATTGGGTGGATATCCTCCCCCGGTGGAAGGCATACCCGCCATCACCTTCACGGGTCAGCTAGTGGGTGCTATCGCCATGGTACTGCTGGGATTTATACCAGGCTATGTTGTCTCCTGGATCCTCAAACAGTGTGGAATTCTGCGGGTCTCTGATGCAATTCAGAATTACGGAATAGACAACGCTGAAATAGCGACGCCTTCCTATCCTGAATTTCAGCGGTCACAGTAACGGCATAACTTCTAAGGAGAATTACTATGTTTAATTCAAGTCCAATTGAATCATGGGAAGGTGCCGCTGCAATTTTCAATAGTGCAGGCAGCACCGGCGTGTGGATTTGGTTTCTGATCACGATCGTACTTTGTATCATCCCCGTGATCGCAGCCATCCGCCATGAAAGCAAGGCAGAGAAGGAGCACGGATAGTTTTATACCTAAAACTGTCTGATGTAAGTTAGTAAAAAAGGCCCGGTCACCGCCGGGCCTTTTTCCTTTACAACTGCATTTTATCGGTCACAATAGCTTCATAGATTGCTCTTAAAGGGACCACCCCAACGTTATGGCCTCCTTAAACACCGCCCCCAGATTGCTTGAACCGGGACTGTGGCGCAGTGACCCCTTATTGGAGCGCTACCAGGTCAAAGGCGGCGGTTCAGTTGTGGTCCGCTTGCGGGCTGGTGACACCATTACCATCCAGGACCCCCAGGGGCGACAGGTGGGAGAAGTCATTGCCTTCGACAAACATGGGCGTCCAGCCTCGGGGGCTCTGGGCGATCACCCTGTGCAAAAATCAACAGGTCTAGTTTCGATACTCTCCGATCGAGACATCGACACGCGTTCTCTGACTCAGCGGCTGTCAGCTTTAAATATAAACCTGGGCGATGCACTGGCGATTCCGCTATTCAGTCCAGATAGCGCCCCCGGTGAGGAGATTGAATTTGCAGCCAATGATGACCTGACCTGTCTCGTCTGTGCGCCGGGTCAGTCGATGGCGGTCGATGAACAGCATCCGCCGACACCTCTGGTGGTGTGGGTACGGCGATCAGATCTGATGGGGGAAACCGGTCCTGCTCTTCCGGACCCTCTGGCAGACCCCAGACTAGATTTTCGCATCGATCGATGCACAGCACGCGACTTTGTGGTTCGCGCTGGTGAGTTCATTCAGATCATCGACGTGGCTGGGCGAGAGTGCTCCGACTTCCTCGCATTTACCGAATCAAAACTCAATCAAGGCATCGAGCGTGGCCTGGACCCGACCACCACCCGCACCCTGATGGGCGCGGCCTATCCCGGCCCCGGTCTTTTTTCAAAATTTTTCGATCAGGACATGCAACCTCTGGTCGAAGTCATACAGGACACTTGCGGCCGACACGATACTTTTGGGCTTGCCTGCACCTCGAAGTACTATGAAGATGTCGGCTACTTTGGACACCCCAACTGTTCGGACAACTTAAGTAACGCCCTGAAGGACTACGGTGTTGAAGCCCGTCGCGGCTGGCCCGCCATAAACTTTTTCTACAACACCGGAATCGACGACCACAACGCACTTTATCTCGACGAACCCTGGTCCCGTCCTGGTGATTATGTACTCCTGCGCGCGCTCGACGACCTGGTGTGTGCATCCACTGCCTGTCCTGATGACACCAGCCCTGCAAATGGTTGGAATCCAACGGAGATCCATGTTCGGGTATATTCTCCCGACAATGTTTTCTCCAAAGCAATTGCCTACCGCATGACACCGGATGCTGAAGCCGAACTAACTCGCGAAACCGGATTTCATCCGCGAACGTCGAAACTGACACGAAACTTTACCGAGTATCGTGGGTTCTGGCTGCCGACTGTGTTTAACAACACTGGCGCAATAGAGGAGTACTGGGCCTGTCGGGAAAAAGCAGTCATCATCGATCTGTCACCGTTGCGTAAATTTGAAGTACTGGGTCCCGATGCCGAAGCACTGATGCAGACGGTCCTCACGCGAAATATTCGAAAATTGGCAGTCGGTCAGGTGGTGTATACCGCCATGTGCTATCCCCATGGGGGCATGATTGACGATGGCACACTACTGCGGCTGGGGCCGGATAATTTTCGCTGGATCGGCGGTGATGACTACGGCGGAATCTGGATGCGGGAAAAAGCGGCCGAACTCGGTTATCGCGCATGGGTGAAGTCGTCCACCGACCAGCTGCACAATGTTGCGGTCCAAGGTCCTAAAAGTCGAGACATCCTTAAAGAAATCATCTGGACGCCACCCGCACAACCAACAGTTGAAGAACTGGGCTGGTTCCGATTCGCCATCGGCCGGCTGCACGATTTCGATGGCCTACCTGTGATGGTCTCGCGAACGGGCTACACAGGTGAACTCGGATTCGAAATATTCTGCCATCCCAACGATGCACCTACTGTCTGGGACGCTGTATTTCAGGCTGGAGAGCCTTTTGGTCTTTTACCGCTGGGCCTCGATGCCCTCGACATGGTCCGAATTGAGGCGGGCCTCATCTTTGCTGGATATGAGTTTTCCGATGAAACGGATCCATTCGAAGCGGGTATCGGCTTCACCGTCCCTTTAAAATCAAAAGATGAAGAATTTATCGGGCGAGATGCTTTAGTGCAGCGAAAAGAAAATCCGCAGCGCCGACTCGTAGGACTGGAGTTGGCCGGTAATGAACCCGCTGCACATGGGGACTGTGTGCATATTGGACGTGCCCAGGTGGGTGTCGTCACGAGTGGCACGCGGTCACCCATTTTGAAGAAAAACATTGCGCTGTGTAGGCTGGATGTGACCCACAGCGATCCCGGTACCGCTGTTGAAGTGGGTAAACTTGACGGCCACCAGAAACGTATTCCAGCCAGCGTTGTGACTTTCCCGTTTTACGATCCAGGGAAAGAAAGAGTGCGGTCATAAAACTACCGAGTCTTTCTTCTGCTAAATGCTGGAAACAAGTTCTGTAGCCGCGCAAGGCCCTATTACGGCGCCAGATGGCTGTTTGTTTACCTACTAAAACAGGGATTTCAAAAAAAAACGATATTGGTGTAGTTTTGGTTATAGGTCTGTCCAGCCATTTAGCCTAGACTGGTTTCCCCTGGTATCCAGGGGATAAGCGACAGTAACTTGATATACTCGGGTTGCTTATGCAGATTACGGCTAGCTATAAGCGGTTCCTATAGGTTTAGTGGTTTGTAGCATCGTGAAAACATAACAGGGAGGAATATATGAAATCAGTATCATTTAAAGCTCTGCTGGCTGTTGTATTTATGACCCTATTTTCCATTTCAGGGTTGTCAAGAGCAGCCGACAGCAGCTCACCCATTGTGATCCCAACACACAACTGGTCAAGCCAAGTGGTCATGGCTTATGTGATCGGTGGAATTTTTGAAAGTATGGGCAACAATGTTGAATATGTATCAGCGGACACTCAAGGGGTTTATGAGGCTATCCGTCAGGGCGATGTAACCATATCGCACGAAGTCTGGCAGTCGACTTTTGGTAAGTCGTTTTATGCGGCAATGGCAAAAGGCGGCATCATTGATGCTGGAAACCATGACACAGTTTCTCTGGAAGAAGTTGGTGTCCCACAGTGGGTAATCGACCAAAACCTATGCCCAGGCCTCCCAAATTGGGAAGCTTTGAAAAACTGTAAAGACGTGTTCACAACCGTTGATTCCGGCGGCAAAGGTCGAATTCTAGACGGCCCTCAAAGCTGGCATGGCGTTGAATATACTGATCGTGTAGAAGCACTGTTAGGTGATGACTGGGTCGTTAAGTTTGCCGGTAGTGCGGATGCCTTATGGGCAGAACTTGCAGCTGCAAAGAAAGAAGGACGCGGTACTATCGTGTTCAACTGGACGCCGAACTTCACCGATGCTGAAGGTTATGCCTTTATCGAGTGGCCGGATTACTATCTTGGTTGCAGAAAACAAGATGGTGGTGACAGCAAATGCGGTTCGCCAGTCGGTTGGCTGAAAAAGGCCGCCAACTATAAGTTCCCGAAAACACACCCGGCAGCCTATACGGCGTTCTCCCGAATGTCATTTACCGCGGGCCAAATAGGCGGTATGGCCGCACTGGTTGACATTGAAAAAATGACCCATGCGGATGCTGGTAAGGCGTGGCTGGCTGCGAACGAAGATGTCTGGAAGCCAATGATTGGAGTAGGCATGTAAGAACTTATTTGTTTCTAATTTCTAATCTCTACCCCCCTCCCAGTTTGTACTGGGGGGGGGGTTTTTGCGTTTTATAGTAGTTTAATTGTCGTAGAATCGGGTTACCGGCCCCGGCCAGCCAATATTCATTTAGAAAAGTCATTATGTCGTCTCCAGGTGAAGCAACACAAAACAGGCAGCCTGTCATTCAGTGCGATTCTGTTTATAAAATATTCGGCGAGAATGCCAAAAAAATGCTCCAGAATTCACAGGGCAATGTGGATGCCAAAGCGTTCCAGGAAGCGGGCTGCATTGTCGGTGTCAACAATGCTTCTTTTCAGGTTCAAAAAGGTGATCTTCTGGTTGTTATGGGTTTGTCTGGCTCAGGCAAATCAACTCTGCTTCGCTGTACATCAAGGTTAACGGACGCGACTTCCGGCAATATCTATATCGACGGTGAAGATTTACTGGCCATGAGCAATAAAAAGCTCATCGAGCTTCGGCGCAATAAAATGGGTATGGTGTTTCAGAGTTTTGCCCTATTGCCCCACAAAACCGTTTTGGAAAATATTGCCTTCCCCTTGCAGATAAAAGGCAATAGCACAGAAGAAAGCATTAAAAGAGCCAAAGACATGGTGGACCTCGTGGGTCTGGATGGAAGGGAAAATTATTTTCCGCGGGAATTATCTGGTGGTCAGCAGCAGCGGGTAGGCATCGCTCGCTCACTCGCCGTTGAGCCTGATATATGGTTTTTAGATGAGCCCTTTTCAGCGCTTGATCCATTGATTCGTAAAGAGATGCAGGATGAATTTATGAGGTTGCAGGGTGTCTTGAATAAAACGATTTTGTTCGTTACGCATGACTTTGATGAGGCGCTTCGCCTGGCCGATCGTATTGCCATTATGAAAGATGGCATCATCGAGCAATTAGACACACCCGCCAACATCGTTTTGAATCCAGCCACGGAATACGTGCGTAAGTTCACCGAAGAAGTACCCAGGGAGAAGGTACTAAGAATCGAATCTGTAATGGATCCAGTAGATACTTCAGAAGTGTTAAGTGACTTAAAGGTATCCAAAGATGCGATTATTGAAACGGTTGCTGAAGCGGTCTTGGGTCAAGACAAACCTGTTGTGGTGGTCGATGCTGACAACAACGTGGTTGGAGCCGTACATTCCTCTAAAGTGATTCACGTGCTGTTTGGCAGCAGGGCTAAAACGGACAATAAAGATTGATGCTAGGGTTATGAATCAGTTAACAGACCATCCCAAATTATTTCAATTTTTTGGTTTGTTGGTTGTATTTGCCTTACTCTGCCTCTTTATTGTCCCATCAGACAACAATGTTCTTTGGCGTTTTCCTTCACTGATTGCAGGTCTGCCATACCTGATTAATGACTCGGTCGAGTACTTGATGTTCGATTGGTGGCCGATTCAGGTCTATGACCCCGAGATTGAAGAATTTGAGGAAAAACCGTTACTACAACAAGTCACAAGAGCCATCTCGGCGAGCATCCTTTTTGTAATTGGGTTAATTCGCGAAATTATTTTGGGCGGGGTTAAAACGATCGTTACTTTTACGAGCTGGGATTTTGTTAGTGAAAACAAGTGGGCCCGTTGGCCCGCATTGCCCTGGACGGTCGTTGCCAGCGGCGCAATTCTTTTGGGCTATAAGCTCCAGGGCAAAGGCCTTGCGATGCTGGCAGGCATTTCGACCATATACATTGCCGTTTTCGGTCAATGGGAGCCGTCCATGCAAACGCTCTCATTCGTACTGTTCGCAGCGCCCGTTTCTTTTATTTTAGGCTTAGCTCTGGGTATCTGGGCGTACAAAAATCGGAAAGTCGAACTAACACTGAATCCTTTCCTTAACGTCATGCAGATCATG
>JAKUQR010000023.1 GCA_022450155.1 Gammaproteobacteria bacterium
ACTTTATGGAGTTAACTAGTTAACTACTAATGAACCGGTGACCAACAACATATAGACTTGCATTTCCACGCTGTAATCATACTGATCAACTGGAGGATAACCATGAATGTCTTAGTCATTGCACACCTTAAAGCAAGCTACGAAGACTGGAAATCACTCTTTGATGCTGACGAAGAACGCGCCGATTTTTGTGACGAGAGTCAGACTAAAGTAGGCCGAGTGGATGAACATACTGGCCTAATTACACTATTTGACGTGGACATGGAGGCTATGGGGAAACGTCTAAGCAGCCCTGATTTTCAGGCCATGATTGAAGACTACGTGGACCACCATGACGTATTCACTTTTGAACCTCTGGCTCCACCCGATTAAATCTCACCCATAATGAGGCGTTGGAGAAGTGTCAGGTCCAGTTAGAGCCACTTTGCAGTTGAGACATAACGTACATAACGAATGTCTTGACTAGATAAGACATTTCATATCCACGCTATGCCTCATCTAGGCAGTCGCCACAACACTCTTGTGGGTGTTTCGTTAGTATTCTCTCTTTCAACATGCATCTCGTCGAAAGCAACTCGTTCTATCGTCTTGACACTGCACTCTACCTGTCGACCGACGGCATCTACCAATTCCTCCTTAAGATGCCAGTCACCATCTTCTAGCACACTCTCTAGAATATCTCTGACAGAAGCACCTGTCGCACCTCTACCGGTTGAGACACTCTAGAACTCATCCAAACTCCTACCCAACATCGGGGTTCGTTTTAATTGTTTTCTCTCAGCTCAGTGTGGCGTATTTGTGGTAGGAGCAGAGGATTTGGTGGGGAGATTGGGTTAGCAGTTCACACTTGCATCAGTGTTGAGGGTTCATCGAATTGAGCCGATAAATCTTGATAAATTCAGATGGTCTGAAATGCAGCGATTCATGCATTCATAGTTCGTTGAATACAGGAATATATCTAGACAAACATAAATCAACAATATCTAAAATCCATATTTGTAAACCATTTTCATGCAGTCTGTACCAAATGGCGGTCCTTTATTGTCAACAGCCCACTAAAACTGTAAACCTTTCTGCCTTTTCGGCGATGTCTGGAAGTTCAAGCTTGTCGATCAACTCGCACAGTGAAATTGATTGCCATCTGCGCCGTACGTGTACTCGGCCAATCTTCTAGCCCACATTGCCTTACTTGACATAGAAATCTATATGTTGGGATAGTTATTCAACTGATAACTGTGGATAGGTATCGACGATGGTTAACTACATGCTGACTATTCACGGGGTATAACTTACTTGCGTTCCGTCGGTGCATACCGCTCCTCCTACTGGACAGTGCATTGTTACAGTAGAAGGACAACCCGTACATGTGCATGATCGCTACCACGATCATCAGTTCTATCAATGTGAATCCGAAATTAATGCGTTTCATACCGCCATCTTATTCCTGTTCGGTTCTACCCCGTTTCCGTACACCTATACGCGTCTGTAAACAAATTAACACCACTGTTATTTGAATCGTATATAGGGAGGGTTGAAATAACGCAATATGGAAATCAATGATGAAGGTGGTGATAATTGTCTTGATCTCGCTCAACAAAAGAGTACAGTGACTAGAGTGAAAGACTCTAATTTGCCAATTGCAGGCGGTATGTTGGTCGGACTGGCTGGTGGGTTGTGTTGTGCAGGGCCGCTGGTTCTGATACTACTTGGGATCAGTGGCTCCTGGATCGCTACTTTGACTTTGCTAGAGCCATACCAGCCTCTTTTCATGATCGCGGTGGCAGGTGCTTTCGGTTATTCCGGCTGGCAGTTCTTTCGGCCCATAGAGCAGTGTGCGCCGGGCAGTGCTTGTGCCATTCCGCGTATTCGCCATCGCCGTCAGACAGTCTTCTGGATCAGTTTACCGGTAGCCGTCACCCTGGTCTCAAGTTCTTATTGGATTCCACTGGTGGCCTAGGAGAGATACTTAATGAGAACGCTGTTATTGCTTTTGTTCCTGGCGCTGCCTATCGGCGCCGTCGCCGGTGAGCAGACTGTGACCTTGTCGGTGCCAACCATGAGTTGTGCGGTGTGCCCGATCACCGTGAACAAGGCCCTTATGCAAGTCGATGGCGTGGTCGAGGCGATTACCAATTATGAGACCAAGACCGCGCTGGTTATCTATGATGATGAGATCGCTGATGTTGAATTGCTTACCGAGGCGACCACCAACGCAGGCTATCCCTCGACGATAGTCACGCCTGATGTTTGATGGAGGTTATTTCAGACTCTGAGATCAGCTGCCCGACCTGTGGCCATAAAAAGGTCGAAACCATGCCGGTAGATGCCTGCCAGTGGTTTTATGAGTGCGAGCACTGCCATACGCTGATGAAGCCCAAGACCGGGGACTGCTGTGTTTTCTGCTCTTATGGCTCGGTGCCGTGTCCACCTAAACAGGAGAATCAATCCTGTTGTGGCCAGTGAGGGCGCAGCTGGTGGTGGTTTGTCAGGCGACGACTCAGGTCGCTCTGCCTGAGGTGAAGGTGGGTAGAGCCAGCCGTGACAACTTAGGGAAGTGGCCGAAAAGGTAGGGAGGTTTACGGAATTAGTGGGGTGTTGGGAGTAGGATAGATGGTATGAAACCTCTGCCTACCCAATAGGAGGATCAGATGAAACGATCACTCTCTGCGGTTGGTCTTTGCTTCGTTCTGATGCTGGGTTTGTCTCGGGAAGCTGGTGCCTTTGATGAGACACAACTCCAAGAACTACAATTACTTGGTGAAAACTGTCCTTCCTGTGACCTAAGTGGGGCAAAACTGAATAGAGAAGATTTAAGCAAGAAAAATCTAACTGAGGCAGATCTGACACAAGCATATCTAAATGGGGTAAATCTGTCTGAAGCGAATCTTAGTTGGGCAAACCTAACGGGTGCACATCTGGGCACTGCCAATTTGAGTAAGGCAAATCTGGAAGAGGCAAATTTGTCTTGGGCAGACCTAAGTGGAGCAGATCTAGTTTCAGCAGATTTGACTGGAGCAAATCTTAGTTGGGCAGAACTGACCGGGGCAAATCTGATGTGGGCAGTTCTAACTGAGGCAAATCTGACTGGAGCAGACCTGACTAAGGCTAAATTGAATTGGGCAAATCTAACGGGGGCAGATCTGACTGAGGTAGAACTGACAGGGGCAAGTCTAACTGGGGCAAACCTGACCAGAACTATTTTCTGTGAAACTGAAATGACAGATGGGACAATGAACAACTCAGGTTGCTAGAAGATAATCAGCCCAATCTTTCCATCAACTCTTCTGCTATTAAGTGCGTACAGCGCATCAGCAATTTGGTGTCTTTGTGTTCCGTAATGGTGGCCACCTGGGCGGGGTTGAGACTTTTTTCAAAAAGTCTCTATTTGCTTCGTGACGTAAGTCATGGAAGTGCAGATCAGCTATTTAATGGTTGGTTTGCTCGCCCCCAGGAGGCAGAGGTCAGGGGTTCGAATCCCTTCGAGAGTGCCAGTATTCTACTGTGTCCGCTGTACTGGCAACCTAAGTGCATCAATTACTTATGTCAATTCAGTTGTCGTTTTGTTCATCTCTAAATCTGCAACGCTCGAAGTTCGTTTTGACTACTTTTGACACCTAAATGTGGCCTACGTGTGGTAGAAGCAAAGGGCAGACATCATCTCAACTCTGACTAGTCCTCTGGGCTACGTGTCTTTGACCCGTGGCCGGCACCGCTCTATCCGGTTGAGCGACGGGCGCACTCTACACCGTGGGGCGAATTCGTTCTATAATTTTGGACGTAACCCAGACCACAGGATGCCAATCCTCCACTTAACCTCTGCTCCATACCTAGATCGTGGAAACTACAAAACCGACCCGGAAACTCGCGACAATCATGGCAGCTGACTGTGTGGGTTTCAGCAAGCTGATGGACAGCAACGAAGAGCTGACTCTTCAGAATATCAAGATCTGCCGCAGCCTGATTGATCCGATCATCAAGGAACATGGTGGCCGGATTTTTCATACCGCCGGCGATTCCATGATTGCTGAGTTCAACAGTGTGGTCGATTCTGTGAATACGGCCATTGAATTTCAAAAAGTACTCAGCGAACGAAACGCCAGCGTTGACGAAGAATCGCGGATGGAATTCAGGATCGGCATCCACCTAGACGACGTTATCATTGAAGGCGCCAATATCTATGGCAGTGGAGTCAATGTCGCAGCAAGACTAGAGGGTCTCTGCGAACCCGGTTGCATACTGCTATCCCGAACGGTGCATGAAAAGATCGTCAAGCGGATCAAAATTGCGATTGATAGTCTGGGTAACGCTAAACTGAAAAACATTGAAGGCGATTTTGAGATCTACCAGATCTCACCAACCCTGAAAGATCCAACCGGGTCGGCCGAACAAAATACTGCGACTGGTCCTCCGACAGAAAACAGAGTCGCAAAGTCAAGGAAAGATGGCGAGGCCAAACCCCGCCTGATGCTGCTGCCTTTCAGAAACCTGAACAAAAGTGAAGCTAATGATTTTCTCGTCGATGGCATTGTGGACGACATCATCACTGAGCTTTCAATGATCAATTCGATTGAAATCATGTCGCGTAACACCACCTTTGATTACAAAGATAACCCCATCGACGTAAAAGAAGCTGCCGAAAAGTACAAACTGGACTATGTGATCACTGGGAGTATCCGGTCAGCGGGAAATCGGGTACGCGTTTCTGCCGAACTGGGAGATCCCATTTCAGGCAATTCGATATGGAGCGCGCGCTACGACAAGACTATGGATGACGTTTTCGAGATTCAGGATGAGATCGTCAGCAAAATGGCGAATACGGTTCTGAGCGAAATCGAGGTCACCAGCCTGCAGCGAGCCAAACGCAAACCGACCGACAAAATGACCTCGTATGAGTATCTCCTCCAGGGCAAGTTCCACAAGCGAAAGTTAACCAAGGAGGACGCCAATATTGCGGTTGATATGTTCACCAACGCTATTGAGAGTGACCCGAGCAACGGAAGAGCATACGCCGAGCGTTGCTGTACCTGGGCCGATGGGCTCGGCCAGAGCTGGTTCGACGAATCAGACGACGATCTACACAACAAAATTCGGGTCACACTGGAAGACGCCTACGAACTGACCGGTCACGACTGGGACTGCCATCGGTTGCTGTGCAACATCTCCCTGTACCTTGATCTGAACTACGACAAAGCAGAAGAACATGGGAAGAAAGCGTATGAGCTGAATCCAAATAATCCGACCGTGCTGGCATCTTACGGGAAATCGCTTGTACAGAATGGAAAATGCGAAAAGGGAGTCGAATTACTCCGCAAAGCCCAAGAGCTCGATCCTTTGAGCCAGCAACTGATCGACGACTTCATTTGGGGGTCCTATACCCTAGGTGACTACGACACCTGCATTGAATTCTCCGAAAAAATCAGAAAGATCAGACCCAATACGTGGCTGTTGAAAATAGCAAGCTTTGGAGCTCTCAAGCGGCAGGGAGAAAGAGATGAGGAGATCAGTCAGTTCATCGAATCTCACGGGAAAGATGAACTGAGCGTTCAGCTGGAGAAGCTGAATTTCAACAGTCAAGAAATTGGTGAGGTCACAAGAAATTTTGTCTTGAACTAGATTGTGCCTTTTGCGACACTGGATAACCGGTGATTAGTTCGACCCTGCGTGATTAATTCAAAGACTAAGGCGGTCCAAGGCCCGCCTTAGTAGAAGGTGAACAGAACCAACTTACGGGCACAGTTGTTTAAAAGTGGCCTGTGAGTGTTTCAGCCGCCATGTCTGGGATACCCGTGAATTGAATGTCTTACCCTGGTGATCTTAAGCGGGGTCAGGCCAAACGAAATCAGGATGTAGACCTTCGTGGACGGGTCGACCATCATCCGGGGTTGGTGCGCCACTGGAAGGATCAAAAAAAGCGTGGTACGTCGCTGGCATGCTTTCCGGATCGTATCCCATTAGATTGGGGACAATTATTCGGACTCTTCGCTGCTTGTCATCAAGCATTATGGGTGTTCCACAGTCTGAGCACGTACACAATTCGAGTGGACCATCCGGATTTTGGTCGTTGAACGGCTGACGATTTAGTTTGCTGAGGTCGTCGATTTCGACGTCGGAGTGTTTGAAGAAAACGACATGAGTTGTGTCTTGACCAGTAACCCGTTTACAGACAGAACAATGACACGTGTGACTGTCGATGTTTCCGTCATTTGTGTGTGTGTGAATGTGATCACATCCTCCGGTTTGTTTTTCTGTCATAGCTGGCTTCCTCCTTAACGTTGATTAATAATAATCGATAAATCTGATTTTGTAGTTTGCTACAAACCAGACTATTACAGAATCATCAGAAATTTGCGAGAGCAAGAGGGCAAAATATCGAGATTGCTCCGGAAAACTGGATAATTCTGGAGAGGGTAAATCAGTCGCATAGAACACTGTCTGGGAAATGCCGTCTAGGACAGTCTTGGCCTCGCGCAAAGGCTGAGTATCTTTGAGTGGGCTTGTATGCTCAAGTATGGCCTATGTGTAGTAGTACATATTCAGAAGGCAGTAATGGAGCTTTAATCAGCTACTTAGACAATTGCGTGTTTGCACGCCGAAGGTAGAGATCAGGGGCTCGAATCCGTTTTAGTTTTTAGGCCATCGAGCCACTTTATTGTGCTGAGGGCACACCAGCCGCCTTTGCTTCGGCTACTAGATAGTCCCTGCCGCGGATCATATCGTCCAATGTTCGGAATCCATTGGTGTAGTGGCCTGTATACCCCATGCCTTCCAGACGCGAAAACAAAGCCTGGAAATCGATACTGCCCTTTCCTGGGAACATGTGCATTTCTTTGTCTCCTAAGTTGTCAGCGACGCGAACCTCACGCATCCGGTCGATTCCAAAGGTATCCAGAAATCCATCAATCCCTTCCGGTACCAACGTCGCGTGGTTGATCGTGAAGGTTCAATGCAGATTGTCTGACCTCAGGTTTTCAAAATAGAACAAGCATTCCTCCAGTGTATAACCGAGATAATTTACTTCCGCATCATCTGGCTCCCGGTTCATATTCTCCAGCAACAAATGAACGCCTCTATCTTCGGCATAGGACGAAGCCCGTTGCAGCCGTTCAAGGCTTGCTTGCGTTGCTCATAGTCGGCAGTGAAATGGAATCCGGCGTGAACGACGATCCATTCGGCGTCAAGACGGGTCGCCATGTCAATGTAGGCCTGGAGGTACTCGTCGGCAGCTTGCCGAAAGAAGTTGCTGAATTCCGAAGTCATTGATGTCTCCTAGGGCTTATCTGTAGCCGATTCTTTAGCTCATCGGGAGATGGCCGCGAAGTGTTTGGCAACCGCCAACCTTGTTCAACCGCCTGAATTCTCACGATACTCACGTTAGCATGTCGATCTTTTGTCTCCACCCACTACGGGGAACGGATGGATAAAGATTAAGACTTGGACTAAGATCACATTGTTCGGATCAACTCAATAAGTCATCAGATTCGCTTTGACAGGGCAACAAAGGTAGTTTGTGGGTAAGGGCAATTTGTTAATGGACGCTCTGGCACTCTGCCGCGAAGGCAAGTGGGATGCGGCTCACAAAATTGTTCAGCAGGACAACAGTCGGCTGTCTGCGTGGCTCCATGGTGTGATTCACCAGGAAGAAGGTGATCTCTCGAATGCCCGCTACTGGTTCAATCGTGCAGGTCGGCATGAGCCCGATGCCACGATTGCCGATGAACTCAATCATTTCGAGCGCGAACTGATTGGCCCAAACGTGGACAAGCTATGATTTTAGATGGGTTTGGGACCTGTGCCTGGCACACTAATAACCTGGTATTTCGGTAAATTTGACTGAAATTGACGACCTCCGCCATGTTTCAATCAGACATTGATGGGCTGATCAGGCGTCAGCAATCCGGCTGGACGCTGGAGCAGGCATTTTATCGCAGTCCAGAAATCTATCAATTGGAGTTCCAGCAGGTCTTGTCTCCTCAGTGGTTATACGTTGAACACGAGTCAGAACTGCCGGAACCTGGTGACTTCCTCACTTATGAAATTGGTGAAGAGTCCATCATTATCGTTCGCGGGTTCGATCAACAATTGCGGGCATTTTTTAACGTCTGCCGTCACCGAGGATCCCAGATCTGTTTGAAAAAGAACGGTAATATCCGGCGTTTTGTCTGTCCTTATCATGCCTGGGCCTACGACCTTGATGGCAAACTAATTTCGGCTCGGCATATGGCAGATGATTTTGATCATTCGCAACACGGGCTGCATCGCTGTCAGGTCGAAGTCCTGGAGGGTCTTATATTTATAAGTCTAGCGTCACAAGGCAACGCGGAGTTTGATCAGATCAGGCGCAACCTGTTGCCTTATCTCAAACCGCATGGTTTGGCACAGACCAAAGTTGCCCATCGGGAGGTTTATCCGACCAATGCGAACTGGAAGCTTGCAGTAGAAAATTTTCGTGAGTGCTACCACTGTCTGCCCTCTCATCCGCAATACAGCCAAGTTAACGACTATGTCCGTGCGGGTGAACGTGGTTCCAAAGCCTATGAGGCAATGACCAAACAGTTCGCGGAAGTCGCAAGGAGTAAGGGTCGAAAGGCTGGTATGGAACATTTCCCATTGCCTATTCAGCCCCACCAGGTCTGGCGGCTTCCCATACAGGAAGGTTATAGGACATTGACCCGTGATGGCAGCCCGGCAGGTCCATTACTGGGTGAGTTTGAGGAGTACGATGGCGCTGAAACCGCCACTTTTATTGGGGCACTCTCATATTTGTATGTCACAAATGATCATGCAACCACCTTTCGATTTACACCGAAGACTCCCGAATTTACGGAAGTTATGGTGTCCTGGCTGGTACGTGAAGATGCGAAAGAAGGCGTTGACTACGATCTCGAGCATCTGAAATGGATGTGGGACGTGACCACGATCCAAGATACAAAGATCATTAATGATAATCAGAAAGGTGTGAATTCAAGCCGCTATTCACCGGGGCGGTATAGTGAGCATGAACTCTCGACGGCTAACTTTGTTGCCTGGTATTTGTGGCGGCTTTCTGGGCCTACAGACACCGAATGCCCGATTAGGGAAGCTAGGTTTTTTTACGAAAAAATGTCTTAGTCTGATAATCCAGATCCTGTAACAAAATCGGAGCAACGATCAGAGTTTCTTCTTGGGGATGGTGCGAATGTTCAGATCAGTGATCAGGGTTGAGACATAGCTCGATACTTCTTTCTTGGTGCCCTGGCGGTAGCCGGTTACTGTGGACACTGAATTAGCAACGACATACTTGTAGCAACGACCGTTGGAGCCACCGCTGGGCAGGTCAGCTTTCTCGATTTCGAGCATACCATATTCGAGGTGGGCAAAATTTTCGAGATCTAGCACTATGGGTGCTTCGCCTTTTCTGTGTATTGTCTTTATGTCCGCCATTCCTGACCTTGAGTTGATTTAAGACTGTCTTTAAAGCCGGCCGGTTACTGAACAGAGATCTCTTTGTCAGCCGACAAGAAGTATTTGTTAACGCATGCATGTCACACACTACAACAAGTTGAGTATAACATTTTTGTGTAAATGAAGCCAGAATGCAGGATGAGGCGTCATAAGAAGTTACTATCTAGGCTGAAAACAGATCGAGATTGATTGAATTACGTGGTTCGTTCTGTGATTCTTGGTGTCATTCAGGCGGTCGGCCAATTTCATTATGATTATTGAACAAGGTTATTCAGGATTTGGCGGCGCAGTGACAGCGCCTCATCACCTGGCAGCACAGGCGGGCGGGCGAGTGCTGGCTGATGGCGGTAACGCAATCGAAGCGATGATTGCAGCGGCGGCTTGCATCGCAGTGGTTTACCCGCACATGAACGGGTTGGGGGGTGATAATTTTTGGCTTATACACCCGGGTCGAGGTATCCAGCCAGTTGGGTTTGATGCCTGTGGTGCTGCTGCGAAGCTTGCCGATGTTGAGTGGTATCGGGCGTCAGGATATGAGCGCATGCCCGCTCGTGGACCCAAGGCTGCGTCGACAGTTGCCGGTGCCGTATCAGGCTGGGGAAAGGCCTATGAATGGAGTAGCAGGCACTGTGGTGGGGAACTGCCATTGACGCGCTTGTTTGAGGACGCCATTTACTATGCCAGAGCTGGATTTTCGGCAACGGATACGCTCGCGAGCAATGCGCGCCTTAAGCGGGATGAGTTGGAATCTGTTGAAGGTTTCAGCAATCTATTTATGGGTAATGGCTCGACCCTGAATCCTGGAGAAAGGTTTTGCCAGCCACAACTGGCACAAACACTTGAACGGCTTGCGACCAGGGGTTTCGATGATTTTTATACGGGCGAGCTGTCGCACGATATTGCCGAAGACCTGGAACGGGTGGGCAGTCCGCTTCGATGGGCAGATCTTAATCGGCATCAACCCATTCAAGTAGACCCTTTGCAGCTGAGACTGGGTGAGACAGTGTTGTTCAATATGCCGCCACCGACCCAAGGCATCTCATCGCTGATGCTGCTAGGAATATTTGCAAGGCTGAGAGTTGAGTATGCAGATTGTTTTGAATATATACACGGTTTGCTGGAGTCGACAAAAAGAGCGTTTATGTACCGGGATCGCTATCTGACAGATCCTGAGCACATGACTGTCGACCCTTACCAATTGCTGTCTGATTCTTTGCTCGACCGTAACGCTGCAACAGTAAATTGGGACCAGGCAGCCCCATGGCCTGCCAAGGAGGACGGTGGCGATACTGTCTGGTTAGGGGCTGCCGATGCTGAGGGCCGGGTAGTCAGTTTCATACAGAGTCTTTATTGGGAATTTGGTTCCGGCGTTGTGCTGCCACAAACAGGCATCACCTGGCAAAACCGGGGGTCGAGTTTTTCATTGGATTCTGGGCACCACAACTGTTTGAAGCCCTTCCGGCGTCCGTTTCACACAATTCAACCGGCGCTTGCGCATCTGTCCGACGGCCGTGTTGTGGCCTATGGGAGCATGGGCGGGGACGGACAACCACAGACCCAGGCGATGATTCTTTCCCGTTATGAATGGTATGGGCAGGGTATTGGGCAGGCTATCAGCGCCCCGCGTTGGCTTCTGGGGAGGACCTGGGGTAGTGAGGTCACAAATGTCCGAATAGAAAACAGATTTCCAGCCGAGGTTCTTGATCGGCTGTTGTCTGTCGGTCACGAACTGGAGGTGATCGGTCCTTATGACGATACCATGGGCCATGCGGGCGCAATTGTGTTACACCCCGACGGACTGATAGAAGGCGCCAGCGATCCGCGTTCAGACGGCTCGGTCGCGGTGGTGTGAACCCATCAATCTAACGATTGGTGATATGTATCGCGCGGCCGTGTGTTGCCAGGGCGGCTTCGTGGATTGCTTCTGACAGGGTTGGGTGCGCATGTATGGTTTTCGACAGGTCAGTAGCTGTAATTTTCGCCTTCATCGCAAGCACTGCTTCCCCTATCAATTCAGAAATATGTGAACCAATCATATGTATTCCTAGAATCTGGTCAGTAGCGCTATCCGAGAGGATTTTAACGAAACCTTCGGTATTGCCTTGGGCTTTGGCGCGTCCGGTTGCCGCAAACGGGAACAATCCTTTCGAATAAGACCGTTCAGTTTGTTTGAGATTGGCCTCGGTTAAGCCCACCCAGGCTAATTCCGGGTCGGTGTAGATGATCCAAGGAATCACATTGAGGTCAACGTGGCCTTGACCGGTCGCAATTTGCTCTGCCACAGCCACACCTTCTTCAGAGGCCTTGTGGGCGAGCATGGGGCCGCGGACTGAGTCGCCGATTGCCCAGACATTGTGTTCACCTGTCAGGCAGTTTTCATCGACTTCGATAAAACCGCGACTATCGAGTGTCAGGCCAGTCGCCGGATCGAAAAGGTCATCCGTGTTTGGCTGGCGGCCTATCGCGACAACCAGTTTGTCGACCGTAAGTTTCAGTTCATGTTCCCCCTGAATATAGACTACCTCACAACCATTATTCATTGCGGTCGCACCTGTTACTCGGCAATCCAGTTGAATATTTAGATTCTGTTTCTTGAACTGGCGCAGGGCTTCACGTGCGATCTGTAGGTCAGCTGCAGGTAATAAATTTTCTGTCGCTTCGAGGATCGTCACCTTCGCACCCAGTCGGCGCCAGACGCTACCGAGTTCAAGACCGACAACACCGGCACCGATAACGCCCAGTACCTTGGGAACTGAAGGAAGTGACAGTGCAGCAGAAGAATCAATGATGTGTTCACCGTCAAAGGGTAGGCCGGGCAGGGACATCGGCTCAGATCCTGTCGCGATGACCACATGTCTGCTGCTTAGAATGTCGGGTGTTTGCCCGCCTGCTACCAGTGTGACTTCGACGTGGTGCTCAGTTAGAAGCTTGCCATACCCGTGAATTGCAGTCACGCCGTTGGCCTTAAAGAGCATGCCGATCCCATCAGTCAGTTCAGCGACAATCCTGTCTTTGCGGTCCATCATCTGTGGAATGTCCAGTTCTACCGTGTCAACAAAAATACCGTGCTTGGTAAAATCCTGGTGCAGTTGTTCAACATGCAACGAGCTGTCCAGTAGTGCTTTGGATGGAATGCAACCCACATTGAGGCAAGTCCCGCCGGGTGCAGGTTCGCCCCCGTTGTTTACCCGTTGATCAACACACGCAGTACGCAAGCCGAGCTGGGCGCAGCGTATGGCGCAAATGTAGCCGGCCGGTCCGGCACCGATGACGACAACATCGAAAGTGGCTTCAGCCATCTTCAGCTCTGTTCGACTGGTTTGACGGTCGGTTGGGTACGGTTACAGTGCCTGTACAGTCGAAGTCCGGACTGTCCGGCGTATCGCGAGATCTGTAATCACGCAGTTCCGGTATGCCCGAAACCACCATCGTGCCGATCACTTTGTTCAAAGGAATCAACGACTTCGAAAACAACTTTGACGACGGGTAGGAACGTCATCTGGGCAATTCGATCCCCCGGTTCGATCTGGAAATCCGATGAACCACGATTCCAGCAAGACACTTTGACTTCACCCTGGTAATCGCTGTCGATCAATCCCACTAGATTACCCAGAACGATACCGTGTTTGTGACCCAGACCGGACCGCGGCAGTAGCACTGCACAGACATTGGGGTCAGCGATGTGAACGGCGAAGCCCGTTGGTATCAGTTCACAACCACCGGGTTTAATCGTCAGGGTTTTATCAAGACAGGCCCTGATATCCATAGCAGCAGAGCCGTCTGTTGCGTAGGCGGGTAGCCCGAATGTCTCAGCAAGGCGAGGATCAAGTACTTTCAGCTGGATCTTTTGCATAAAAACGTTTTGCAATTTGGTCAATCAGATTTGCTGCCAGTTTGACCTTAGTGTCCTGGCCCAAGTCGGTTTCTGTATCCCGGTCAACGAGAATAAGGGCGTTTTGATCGCTCCCGAATGGCTTGTCTTTGCCTTCTACAAGATTTGCAACCATTAGGTCGACGTTCTTACGTTTGAGTTTATCGCGAGCGTTGTCGATGGCTCGTTCCGTTTCAGCTGCGAAGCCGACGATGAAGGGAGGTGACGGTCGAGCGGCCATTGAAGCGAGTATATCGGGGTTGCGAACGAGCTTGATTGTCATCTCGTACGCGTCCTTTTTTATTTTCTGGGGCATGCTTTCCGCGGGGCGGTAATCTGCAACGGCCGCAGCACAGATCAGGATATCAGTTGAATCAATTTTTAATTCAACGGCGACCAGCATTTCCTGTGCAGAAACAACATTTTCGACCTGAACACCCACTGGTGGTGTCAATGCAGTCGGACCGCTAATCAGTGTGACTGAAGCGCCTGCGATTCGAGCGGCAGTTGCCACTGCATAACCCATTTTTCCAGAACTGTGATTCGTCAAGGCCCGCACTGGGTCCAGAGCTTCCCAAGTGGGGCCGGCAGTCACCATAACTTGGACACCATCAAGGCTGCCGGGAGATCGACTCTGCTCCAGATGCTCGATGATCACTTCTGGCTCCTGCATACGGCCGGGGCCAACTTCACCACAGGCCTGTGGGCCTGTTCCTGGATCAAGGACGGTGACGTTCCAGGTACGCAGGGTGTCCACATTCCGCTGGGTGGCCGTCTTTTCCCACATCACATGATTCATTGCCGGCGCAATGGTAATCGGTGCTTCCGATGCCAAGCACAGAGTACTAAGCAGAGTATCGGCAAGGCCAGTCGCTAAGCGCGCGATGAAGTCAGCGCTTGCCGGCGCAACAATGATCTGATCCGCCCACCGGGCCAATTCGATGTGTCCCATCCCAGCTTCTGCACTGGCATCCAGCAGGGAATCGTGTACTGGATTTCCGCTGGTCGCCTGGAGAGTTAGAGGTGTGATAAACGCCTTGCCTGCGGGGGTTACAACGACGCGAACGTCGGCCCCGGCATCTCGCAGCCTGCGGGTCAGCTCCACGCTTTTATAGGCTGCGATCCCGCCGGTAATTCCAACTACAATGTTCGTGCCATCAATAGCGCTCATAAGCGGAAGTCTAACGGTTGTAGATTGGTCGGGAAACAAGGTGTCTGCTGATAATGGCCTGTTGTGCCCCAATAGCCTGGTTTTTGGCCGGACTTTCAGGGAAAGCCGATTTCTGGTATAAATCCCCCCCCTTGAATACCAGAAAAGAGCAACAGGTCAATGGCTAGAGTGTGCCAGATTACGGGAAAGCGGACAGTGTCCGGCAACAATGTTTCCCACGCAAACAACAGAACGAAGCGTACTTTTAAGCCGAATATTCATGATCGGCGATTTTGGGTCGAAAGTGAAAAGCGTTGGGTACGGCTTCGCGTGTCTCACAAGGGACTGCGGATTATCGACAAGAAGGGCATTGATTCAGTGCTTAAAGACCTTCGCGCTCGCGGTGAACGAGTTTGATAATAGTATACTGAGGGCATCAGGCTCAGGGAGAAACAGGCATGAGAGACAAGATTCGACTGACATCATCAGCTGGCACGGGTCACTTTTACACGACGACCAAAAATAAGCGGACAACACCAGATAAGATGGAAATTAAGAAGTATGATCCGGTTGTGCGTAAACACGTGATCTACAAAGAAGGTAAGATCAAGTAGATTTGTTGTTTTCGACTCGCGCCAAAGCCCTCCTCGCGAGGGCTTTTTAAATCCGATCCCAAACGAAGGATCAGTTGAGCAGTAGCCGGTATCCCTTGAGCTTTTCTGCAAATAGTTCGAGTGAGCGAATACCTGATGATTCAGCATGTCGGCACCAGTCGTTCAACTGCTGAATCAGTATCTCACTCGATGCTGAGGAACGTTGCCAGATTTCCTGGAGCCGAAGTTTTGCCTCGTACACAGTGCTGATTCGTGGCGACAGGGTCAGAGCATGAGTGAGTTTTTCCTGAGCGCGGGAGTTCAATCTGGTTTTTTCACGTAGAATCAGTTTTGACGCTCTTCGGAAGAGCCTGAACTTGGACCGACTGATGTTTCGGATTGCATGGGCTTCGTCTTGGCACACGGTAGTCACGACCTCACGCGCGTAGTCAGCCATGATCTCGAATCGGTTACCGATCAACGCGCGAAGGGTTTCGATATCACAGTGAGTTGTCTCTGACCGTGTAATCAGCACCGGTGGTTGCTTGGGTGCTTTTGCGAGGCTGAGGTATTCAAGTATTCTGATGTAGAGCCACCCGAGATCTATTTCCCAGGGGTTTGCCGAAAAGCGAGCGGATCCCGCAAATGCATGATGATTGTTATGCAGTTCCTCTCCGCCAATCAGAATGCCCCAGGGGACGATGTTTCGACTTGCATCCCCCAGTTCGTAGTTTCGATAACCCAGGAAGTGGCCGAGACCATTGATGACTCCGGCAGCCCAGAAAGGAATCCAGACCATCTGGGCCAGCCATACCAACGTTCCGGCAAGTGGCCCAAATGCAAGAAGTTCCAGGATCAGCAGCAGGGTGATACCGGTATTGGGGAAACGCGTATAGATATTTCTTTCGATCCAGTCATCCGGTGTACCGCTTCCGTATTTGTTCAGAGTTTCGCGGTCGGCTGCGGCCTTTCGGTAGAGAAATAGGCCAAGCCACAACACGCGGTGAACACCCAGTATCTGCGGACTGTGAGGATCATCGTTTGTTTCAACTGTAGCATGGTGTTTGCGATGAACCGCGACCCACTGTCGTGTGACAATACCTGCTGTTAGCCATAACCAGCCGCGGAAGAAATGACTGACCACCTTGTGGAGTGAAAACGCTCGATGTGCCTGGTTGCGGTGCAGGAACAGCGTTACCGAAATGATCGTCAGGTGGGTCGTTGCCAGCACGATCAGGATGTATCCCCACCACGGAAGTGTTGCCATAGCTACAAAGGTAACGTATTGATGAATCGGTCAGTATGGAATCTGTAAATCAGTCCAGAGCCATCTGAGATTGCACTGTGCGTCAGCGGGCACGGTAGGTTATTCGACCTTTGGATAGATCATAAGGGGTGAGCTGGACAGTAACACGGTCCCCACGCAGGATTCGAATATAGTTTTTTCGCATTTTCCCGGAAATGTGGGCATGAACAACGTGCCCATTATCTAGTTCAACCCGAAACTGGGTGTTTGGCAGGGTTTCGAGCACCTTGCCTTCCATTTCAATATGTTCTTCTTTTGCCACTCGTAAGATTGCTCCTCCTACCGCACACATGTTTCCGGAGGAGAGTATAACGGACGAGTTCGTCTTCATCCACATTGTGCCGTATCGAGAAGATGACGGTCGATGATGAGTTGTGTCAAAGTGTGCCTTTGCGTACACAAATGTTTCACTTGATTTACGGGTGGGGATTAAATGATTGATCTTTATTACTGGCCAACGCCTAATGGACTGAAGATAACTGTTCTGCTGCAGGAAATTGGACTGGAGTATCGATTGTTTCCAATCAACATTGGTAAGGGAGATCAGTTTGACCCGGAATTTTTATCTGTATCACCAAACAACCGTATACCTGCCATCGTTGATCATGAACCTGAAGGTGGTGGAGATTCGATCTCAGTGTTTGAATCTGGTGCGATCCTGTTGTACCTAGCGGAGAAATGCGGGCAGTTTCTGCCGGCAGACAAGCGATTGCGGGTACAGACTATTGAATGGTTAATGTGGCAGATGGGCGGTCTTGGGCCTATGCTCGGGCAGAACCACCACTTTAACCGGTATACCCCTGAAGACGTACCTTACGCGATAAAACGCTACAGTGACGAAACACTGAGGCTCTATGCAGTGCTGAACCGTCGACTGATCGATCGGGATTACATCGCCGGTTCATACTCTATTGCGGATATAGCAGTTTATCCGTGGGTGAATCGTTACGAGTGGCACAAAACTGATATTGATCGCTTTCCGGAAGTGAAACGTTGGTATCAAACCATCGGTAGACGACCTGGTGTTGTTCGTGCCTATGATGAAGCAAAAACGATTAACCCTGGTAATGTCGCCTCCGACGAGTCACGTAAAGTACTTTTTGGACAAACAGATATAACGATACGGCAGGCTTATGCTGAAGTTAAAGGATCAGAGTGAACTGAAGTTTAATCTGGTGGCGTATTCGGTAGTGTGACTTGGATGTTGAGGCCAGGGTTGGAGTTGGTAAGCTCTATGTGAGCTGCATGCAGATCGGCTACTGCTCGTACCAGGCTAAGGCCCAGACCATTGCCAGGTAGGGAACGACTTAGTTCCTGACGGTAGAATCTTTTGAACACTCGATCCTGATTGCCGGGTCAATTCCAGGGCCACTGTCCGAGACAGAGAAGCACGTCTTGTCGTTTAACTGAGTGCATCGTGCCGAAATGATCCCGCCGACGGGCGTGCACTTGATCGCGTTGGCCAACAAATTTGCGAAAGCCTGAAACAACCAGTCAGGGTCGCGAACGATACTCAGAGCAAAAGATTTTCCAGAAGTTTCTGGTAAATACTGGCAAGTTTATCCAGATCAGCGACAGCCACCTGCTCATCGATCTGGTGAATGGTCCGGTTCACGGGTCCCAGTTCAATGACTTGTGCCCCGGTGGTTGCGATGAAGCGACCATCCGAGGTGCCCCCTTCAGTTGACAGTTCAGTCGTGAGGCCAGTGACCGCATAAATTGCTGCAGATACGGCGTCTACAAGTTCGCCCGACTGAGTTTGAAAAGGTAAGTTGGGCTTGGACCAGTCGATCTCATAGTTAGTCCATACCTGTTGGCAAAGTGCGTTAACACGCTTTTTAATGGACTCAACAGTTGACTCTGGTGAATACCGGAAATTGAAGTCTATTTCTGCCTGCCCAGGGATGACATTAGTGGCACCAGTGCCACTGTTCAGGTTAGAGACCTGAAAGGTCGTGGGCGGAAAGAATTCATTACCCTCATCCCATGTTTGTGTGGCGAGGCGGGTCACAATATCTGCGGCTCGATGAATCGGGTTGTCCGCCAGATGCGGATAAGCGACATGGCCTTGAACGCCGTGTATGGTCAGTTTCCCCCCAAGTGATCCGCGGCGGCCGTTCTTGATAACATCGCCGGTCTGTTCCCGGCTGGTTGGCTCACCCACAATACACCAGTCGATAATTTCTTTCCGATTACACAACACCTCGACAACCTTGACTGTGCCATTGACAGCAGGGCCCTCTTCGTCACTGGTTAGGAGTAGAGCGATCGAGCCTCGATGATCCGGGTGATTGGCTACAAATTGCAGGCAGCCTGTGACCATGGCTGCCAGGCTGCCTTTCATATCGGCAGCACCCCGACCATGCAGTATGTTGTCCTGGACGACCGCGTCAAAAGGCGGATGATGCCACTTTTCGATTGGTCCTGTGGGAACTACGTCGGTATGTCCGGCGAACACCAGCAACGGATGAACCTGGCCACGGCGGAGCCATACATTCCGCACCTCACCATAGGTTAGAAAATCAGGCTTGAAGCCTGCGGGCTGTAGTGCTTCGGCGATCAGATCCTGGCACCCCGCATCCTCAGGTGTAACAGACGCTTGTCGGATCAGAGTCCGGGCAAATTCCAAAGTGGAGGACATGACGTTTAGAGACTCAAAGGTTACTTTAGCTGCATTTTAAGGGATCATATCCCTCAACGGGTCTGTGGATGGTGGGTACAACGTTGCTGAACAGTCCGATCTGCTTGAAAATGGCTGACCCTATACTCCATGTTTCCTGACGACCGAATAATTTCACAAGCTGTTAGTTTTTGAATCACATGAATGAAACCGAGACACTACTGCTACATATTGACTCCGAAAGAGCACCAACGTGGGCAGCAGCACTGAAGAGCGCCTTGTCTGATGTGCCAGTCAGGATCTGGCCCGAACTGGGTGATCCCGATCAGATTCGTTATGCGCTGTTGTGGAAACCGCCATCTTGCCTGTTCGATGGTTTGCACAATCTACAGGTGATCTTCTCTGTGGGTGCGGGCATAGACCATCTACTGAGCTGTACGACACTACCAGCGGGTGTTCCAGTGGTCCGCATGGTTGAGCCTGTGTTGACAGCGGGGATGGTGGAGTATGTCGTCTACAACGTAATACGGTTTCATCGGCGCATGCACGAATATGATGTACAGCAGCAAAAAACCCAGTGGCGGGTTTTGCCACAGATCACCGCTGGCGATGTGACAATCGGGATAATGGGGTTGGGAGTTCTAGGTGAGGCCGCAGCAGCGGTGCTTACAAAGATGAACTACCGGGTAACTGGGTGGAGTCGATCTCGCAAAAACCTGCCTGGTGTACGAAGCTACGTTGGTGAGCTTGAGTTATCGGATTTTCTTAGTGATACACAGATTCTGGTTATGCTGCTGCCATTGGATGAGGCGACACGGCATATTCTAAACCGTGGGACGCTTGCTCAGTTGCCCAGTGGTGCCTGTGTTATCAATGCCGGACGCGGAGGCCTTATCCGCGAGAAAGATTTGCTCAGTGCGCTCGATAAGGGGCATATCAGTGGTGCGGCACTTGACGTATTTGAAACCGAGCCATTGCCCAAGCCACACCCGTTCTGGAGGCATCCGAATGTGACTGTTACGCCTCATGCGGCCAGTTTGACCAATCCAGCGACTGCGGTTCAGTTCGTGGCCGAAAACATCAGGCGTTACCGGAATGGAATGAGCCTCAAACATGTTGTTGTGCCGTCTGATTGGCGTTAAAGCCTGTTGTTCTGACGGAAAGAGTCTTCTTAACGGTGTGACTAAAGCGGATCGATCTGCGTTTCGAGAACGATCTTCCAGCTGTTGTTCTGGCGTTTCCAGTGTTGTTCGAGCGTCTGTGCCGGCCCGGTTGTCGTCTGAATTCTGAAAACCGCTAGCAAGTGATCGGTTTCACCAGGGTAACTGTAGAGCTCAGGTTGTGGATTGATCACTGAAGAACTGTCGATCAGTTTCTCAGATACGGAAGGAGAAGCCGAACTGGCATAGAATTCCAACAGTGCCTTTTTGTCTACGCGCTTCCACGCTGCTGTCCAATCAAGCAATTTGCCAAGCGGTTGTTCTCGCATACCGGCTAAATCTCCGAAAGGCATCCATGCGGGTTTATCGTCAATGATCACACGGGTCTGGCTATGTTTTCCCAGTTGCTTGTACAGTGATTCAAAATCCAGGTTTGACAACGACACACAGCCGTCGGTTGCCAGTGGTGAACGGTTAATCCAGCCAGGCTCAGTACCGTGCAGCCAAATGCCGTGGCCGCTTCTGGCGCGGGACTTATCAAGACTGTTGGGATAGTTGATCGGCAATGCTCCATAACCGTAGCGCTCGTGAAGACTCTGGCCGGGTATGTAGCCGGTTGTATGATAGATCCCAATAGGAGTCCGTCGATCGCCTTCCTGTTCTTTTCCGGCTCCTTGATGACCGATGGATACATAGTAATCTTGCACCGCAACAGGTCTGTCATTGAGGTATTCGAAAAGGTATAACCTCGATGCGGGGACATCGATATAAATCAGCTGATGGCCCGGATGACCTGCATACAGCAACCGGGCGGGCACTTGCCCTTCGCGATTTGGTCCCTGACTGTGGACGTAATCCCAGCGATTCTTTAGCTGTTCTCGGAGCTTGGCGATGATAGCCAGATCTTTTGCAGGCGCGTAATCGTCTATCTGTTTGGACAGACCCGCCTGTGCTGCGAGAACGTCAGCATGAACAAGACGCCCCAATCGGCTTTGCGGATACTTCTGGGTGAGCGTCGACAGGTGCCGTTGTGCCGCTACATGTTGACCCAATACAAGTTGACGGACGCTACTGATTAGCTCAGCCTCGTAGGCGCTTGTTGCCGGTTTTGCAGCCGACGCCATGCTTTGAATCAGCAGTGCTCCCATGATGCTGACCGTAAATATTCCGATCGTGAAACAACACTCACGTAGGCGGTGTTTTATCAAGGTAAAGGGCACCGTTAGCGCTTGCGTAGTGTGTCAAGAGGCAACAGATCCGGTGTCCGGGAATCACCGGAGGACTTATCTGACTCTGTGCCCAGCAAAGCCTTGCGATATGCTGAGATGGCCCGGGCTGCGTAGAGAGTGCTTAGATTCTGGTACAGCGTTGCATAGACAGGGTCGGTTTGAAGTCCCAGTTGGAAATACTTTGTTGCTTTTTCAGGTTCACCCCCAGCGGCATAGATCAACCCAAGGTTGTTGTATGCCTCTGGTAGATCAGGTTCAACTTCAAGCAGTTTTTCGTAGACTGTAACAGCCTGATCGTTTTTTCCATCAGTTGTCAGGATGCGGGCTTTCAGGAACAGAGGTACGGTGGCATTGGGCTGGAGGCCGAGCCATTGATCAACTTTCTCGAGCGCAAGGCTTAGCTCACCGTTCTTAATGAGCAGGTTAATCGTCCCGACATCGAATGGGTCAGCAGCGTTCGAAGGCGAAAAAGAAATTCCCCAGAGCGCAACTAAGGCTAACATTCTCAAGGTCGGACAACAGTTAAGTGTGCGTCGAAACAATGAATCAGCCTCTCTACAGGAGTACAAAGGTATGCGCTGCAAAAACAGGGGTCGAGCGGGTCTGTCAACGGGTTGAAAGGGCCTGAGCAGATGCCCATCGTGCTCGCCAGTCGTCGGAGACGGTCGGCAGGGTCATCACCTGGGCGCTGTCTATCCAGCCCGAGACGGCACCGAAGATACGAAGCCTGGCCCAGTCGCCTTTGCGTGAGACAACGGTAACTTTTGTGCCGCTATCCAGTACACCAAGTACGTCCGATTCTCCAGTCGTGCTGGGGCGGGATCGGATGCGTACGCGGTTGCGGTTAATTATTGCAGCAGCACCCCGCTCGTCAATAAACTTGCCCCAGACCCACACGTCGAGTCCATCGGGTGACTGAATCATCTTCCAGTTTCCCTTGCTGCCGATTATTTTGATCGGCGTATTGGGGTCGAGTAAGGCGATTACAGTGCCACTGGCGTCTGGTCGACTCAGAACATGGGCATTGGGCTGGGTGACCAGGGCGGCTCGGAAGAGTGCGCTGGTCTGGCTGCTGTCTGAAGAAGGTGAGATATCGATAGCGGTATTTTCAGTCGTTTCACCCGAATTAAGCCGGGCCGTAGCACTTTGCCACCGATCGAGCCATTTATCGGTAACAGACGGGTGAATCTCGAGTTTCTCTGACAGTATCCATGCACGCATCGTGCGGGGTGCTGTAACCCTTTTCCAGTCTCCGGAGGTGTTGAGTACACGCACGTACTCACCTTTTTCGAAGTTTCCAATAACGCTCGAACCGCTTTGGGTTGATGGTCGTGTCCGGGCTCGAACCCCTTCACCGAGAACCCGGGCTGTGTCGCCATTTTGGGCAATCAGTGCGCCGAAAACCCAGACATTGATAGCCACTGGAATTTTTACTTGGGACCACTTGGCGCGGGTACTGATCACCTTGATCGGTGTGCCGCTGGAAAGTTTTGTGATAGCGCTGGACGATGGTTTGGATAAGTGAACAACAGCGCCACGAGTCCCGACCGTTGCCGCATTGAAGCCGGACTTGCTGGCTGGGTTGATTGAATCTGGTGCCGTCGAATCCTGGGCTGTAGTGTTCTTGGACAACTCCGTCAGTGTAAGACCGGAGCGTTTGGCTTCCTGTTGGATGATCAAAACGTCTTTGTCAGCGCCCGGGTATTTCTGTGCGGCAGCCAGGTTGATCCAGTAATATGCTTCTCGTAAATCCCGTCCTGTGCCTTTGCCTGAAAGGTAGCAACGTGCCAGATTATACTGGGCTGCCGCTTCGCCTTTCTTTGCAGATTTCTTCCACCAGTCCACGGCCCGACCCAGGTTCTGCCGGACGCCTATTCCAAACCAGTGCGCATACCCCATATTGAACATGGCGGTAGGATGCCCGCCTTGCGCTGCTTTACGGAACCAGGCGATCGTCTGGTTGAGACTTTTTTTGACACCATGCCCTTTGTGATACGCGACACCTAGAAAATATTGAGCCTGAATGTCACCTTTTGCAGCGTAGGATCGCCAGATTCGTACGGCGGTCTGGTAGTCGTGATTGTCGTAGGCTTTTACCGCATCCCGGAGTTCGTCACCCATGGCGCCATGGGGTCCAAGGAGCAAAAACATGATAACCAGAACCGAAAAGATTCTGGCACAGAGTATAGGTTCACAGGTTTTCACGGGAAAAATAGTGTGTGAAGATCTCCGGGATCTCGCCCACCTCACTCCAAATCATGGTTATTGCAACATAGAGTATTATCGCAAGCCCGGCATAAGCAATCCACCGCTGTTTCTGCAGAAGTCGCGCGATTACTGTTGCCGCGCACATCATCAGTGCCACCGACAAGGTAAGGCCGATAATCAGAACGACGGTGTTATCTCGAGCCACGCCGGCGACTGCCAGCACGTTGTCCAGTGACATTGACACATCGGCTATGATGATCAGGATAATTGCCTGGCGCACCGACTTGGTCTCGCGCTTCACATTTTGATCATCTACACGCGATCCACTGGTCCTAAGATCTTGCCACAAATTCCAGCATACCCAGAGCAGCAGCAAGCCACCGACAAGGAGTAGGCCAGGGAAGTGGAGAAGTTTTACTGTGATCAGGGCGAACAGAATGCGGGTGATTGCGGCACCTGCTATTCCGATAAATATGACCCTCTGCCGCGCTGCAGCGGGTACTCCGGCAGCTGCGAGTGCCACAACAATAGCGTTGTCACCGGCCAGAACCAGGTCTACCAGTACAACCTGAAATAAAGGCCAGATCTGATCAATAATAGTCTGCATGCTTACGAATAGATGGCGACGCTTGAAGTAATTGGAGATTGAATATCGAGATAACCGATTATACTGATCTTCGAGATAGGTCTGGATTACCTCTCAGCACAACACTGTAGTCGTAGTGATTGAGTTTGCCCGGTCGTCAGTTAAGGTGGCTAGAATACTAAGTGGCACCAGAGTGCCTGTTGCTCCAGCAGAGCAAGATGTGTAATCGATGAAAGATATACAAAAGGCCGAATTTCAGTGGATGGATCCGTTGCTGATCCAGGATTTACTCACTGATGATGAGCAGATGATCCAGGATACCGTGGCACGTTATTGCCAGGATCGACTACAACCTAGAATTCTTGAAGCGAATCGGCGAGAAACGGTAGATCGAGACATTTTTTATGAGATGGGTGGGCTGGGGATGCTCGGATCGACCATACAGGGTTACGGCTGTGCTGGACTTAACTATGTCTGTTATGGCCTTATAGCCCGGGAAGTGGAACGCGTTGATTCGGGTTACCGGTCAATGATGAGTGTTCAGTCCAGCCTGGTCATGCACCCGATAAGCGCCTACGGATCAGATCAACAGAAGGAAAAATATCTTCCCCGTCTGGCTGCAGGAGACTGGGTAGGGTGCTTCGGGCTTACCGAACCCGACCACGGATCCGATCCTGGCGGCATGAGGACGCGAGCACACCACGTGGACAGCGGCTATCGTCTGGTCGGATCAAAAATGTGGATCACGAACTCACCCATCGCAGACGTTTTTATTGTCTGGGCCAAAGACGATGAAGGCGCGATTCGGGGATTCATCCTTGATCGCGATATGGAAGGGCTGTCTACGCCTGCAATTGAAGGTAAATTTTCCCTGCGCGCATCGAGTACCGGGGAAATTGTGATGGACAATGTCTTCGTGCCCGAAGAAAACATTCTTCCCGGCGCAAGTGGACTCAGCGGACCATTTGGCTGCCTGAACAGGGCGAGATATGGTATCTCCTGGGGATCAATGGGAGCTGCGGAGTTCTGCTGGCACTCAGCACGTAACTATGTACTGGAGCGCGAGCAATTTGGCCGGCCGCTGGCTGCAAATCAGTTGATTCAAAAGAAACTCGCGGACATGCAGACTGATATTGCTCTCGGGTTAAATGGTGCGCTGCGGGTAGGAAGACTGATTGACGAGGGTCGTATGCTGCCTGACGCAATTTCAATGCTTAAACGGAACAATTGTGGCAAAGCACTGGACATTGCGCGTGTTGCCCGGGATATGCACGGGGCGAACGGTGTGTCTGATGAATATCATGTCATCCGGCATGTCATGAACCTGGAAGCTGTGAACACCTATGAAGGTACTCACGATGTTCATGCGCTGATCCTGGGGCGGACGCAAACCGGGATTCAAGCATTTACCGGTTGAATGTCGGTGGCCGGTGCACTTTCTCAGTTCAGGGTTCTGGATCTCAGTCGGGTTCTGGCCGGCCCATCCTGTACGCAGATCCTCGCTGATCTGGGTGCAGAGGTAATCAAGATTGAACGTCCCGGTGCCGGTGACGATACCCGTGGATGGGGGCCACCGTATCTGAAGGCGGCAGACGATAGTGATACCTCCGAGGCCGGCTACTATCTCTCGGCGAATCGTGGTAAACGGTCAGTGTGTATCGATATCAGTCATCCATCAGGCCAGAGAGTGATACGGGACCTGGCTTTGAAATCAGACGTCCTGGTAGAGAACTTTAAAGTTGGCGGACTCAAAAAATACGAGCTGGACTACGAATCGCTGCGCCGGGTCAATGAACGACTGATCTACTGCTCTATCACAGGTTTTGGTCAGGATGGTCCCGATTCAGCACGGCCCGGTTATGACTTCATGATTCAGGGTACCGGGGGTCTCATGAGTATCACCGGTGAGCGCGATGGTGTACCCGGTGCCGGGCCGCAGAAGGTGGGTGTTGCGATTTCGGATCTGGTTACTGGCCTGTACTCGGTTTCAGCTATCCAGGCCGCGCTGCTCAGTCGGGAAGTTACCCATAAAGGTCAGTACATTGATATGGCGCTGCTCGACTGCCAAGTCGCGATGTTGGCCAATCAGGCGATGAACTGCATGATTTCGAACCAGGTCCCGATAAGAGCCGGTAACGCACACGTCAATGTGGTGCCTTACCAGGTGTTCGAGTCGTCGGATGGGCACATTATTATTGCGATCGGGAACGATACACAGTTTGAACGCTTCTGCGAGTTAGCGGGCGTGCCGGAGTTGGCCAGGGACGCTCGCTTTTCCACTAATACGGGCCGTGTGCAACACCGTACAGAACTGCTACCCGAACTTGAGTGCATCATAAAACAGCGTAGTTCGCAAGAGTGGGCAGCAGATCTTGATCGTCACCAGATTCCGTGGGGGCCGATCAACACCATCGATCAAGTGCTGGCTATGCCTCAGGTGAGGCATCGGAAAATGCGTGTGCCAATGGCACACCCACTGTCGGACCGGTTTGAGATTGTGGGGAGTCCACTGAAACTCGCAGATACACCTCCGGTCTATGAGCGCCCACCGCCACTGCTGGGTGAACACACTGAACAGGTGTTACGCGATCTTTTACACTACAGTGACGATCGTATTCAGGTCCTGCGTCAGGAAAATGTGATCTGACTTGCCGGCTTTAAGAGTCTTCTAATCTGAAAACTATCGGTACAGTTTCGGAAGACGGTATGGCTTTCCCATTGTGTAACACCGGGTGAAAGCGCCATTTCTTTACTGCCTTTACAGCCGCTTTATCCAGCAGGCGAGATCCGCTGCTTTGTCCGACACTGATGGTTTTGACTGTGCCCTGAGCAGAGATTGAGACATTGACCACAACGCGACCCTCGATTCCCCGGTTACGGGCCAGAAGTGGATAGTGTGGTTTAGGGTTACCGGCAACGGGTCTGGGTTTGTGGTTAACCGCAGCATTTCCCGTATCCGGTGTGCTTCTGGAAGCTTGTTGTGTGGGCAAAGCCGGCGCTGCCTGTGAGTCAGATGGGGGTTGTAGTGTTCGGGCATGTTGTTCCGCAATTACCCGATCCAATTCTTCATTGATAGACGTCAGTTTGCTTAACTGTTGTTTAAGAAGCAGGTTTTCAGTTCGAAGTTCAACGCGGTTTTCTGCCAGTGACCGATTGTCCTGCGTCGCATGTGCCAATGAGGTCTGCAGGGCTTTAGCGGCGATTTTGAGTTGGTCTCTTTCCTGGGTGACCGTGGTGATCGATTCGTGAACGTGCTTGTTCATCTTACTGGTTTTATCCATCTGCTCTGTTTCAACAGTCTCAATTGTTGCCTCTGATGGCTCGATGGTCTCGCCAGCATCTCGCGTTTGCTGAATCAGCGTTGCCTGCAGGGTCGAGGCAAAGACAATCTCTTCAGTCAACTCCGGAGGACGGTTTGTATGGGCAAATACAGCCAGGACGCCGACGTGAACAACACACGAGAAAACGGCGGCTGTGGCCATTGGAGACAGGGTCATCGGCCGGTGCCAGATGTCTGAATCTGTCGGCACATTCCTGCGATGCGGATTGTCACGCTCATCAAAACGGCTTGCTCCGGTCTGTTCGGCGTCGCCGTTCCGGATTACCGCACCTCAAGCTTTTCCCGGCCACAAGGTGAGCGACGCGTGCTGCTGGCAGGTCTCCTGGCTTGCGGATCACGGCGGTAGATTCACCTTCCCGGTCAATGACCAGTGGCGTAAACAGTCTGCCGCTCGCCGCCTACAGTTGCGGGTACAGCCAAGGTTGACACGCTCTAGCGTGCGCCTTGTTCCCTTTTAACCCTGTTAGGACCAGCTCGCAGGGCGATATTCTCTTACGGCACAGTCAAATTCAAGTCTGATCCTGACTAAAAGGGGTTCACAAGAGAGTGTGTTCAGAGTGGCTATACTAAGTGTCACCCCTGTTGCTTAATTCACCGCAACCCATGCCTTCCTCGACCGTTAAACGCACAACCTCGGTTAATTCAAGGATCTTGCTTGTGCTTTTACTGTTAGCGATCGGTGCATTCGCGGTTGCATTGTCAGCCGGCAGCGTGTCTATCGACTGGGCCAGTGTGGTGGAGGGTCTTAGGGGACGAGATTTGTCGGTCGACTACGCGGTCGTGTTTCAATTGCGGTTACCTCGTGCTGCTACCGCATTTGTTGTTGGCGGAATGCTGGGGCTGGCAGGTGTGCTCATGCAGATACTGCTGCGAAATCCACTGGCAGATCCGTATGTGTTGGGTGTTTCCGGTGGAGCGGCAGTCGCTGCTCTGCTCGCAATTTTACTCGGCTGGCACGTGGCCGGGATCTCAGGCGCTGCCGCAGTTGGAGCACTGGCTTCAATGTTTCTGGTATTTGTGCTTTCACGGGGGAGTGGAGACTGGTCGACGACCCGCCTTCTCCTGACCGGTGTTGTTCTGGCATCTGGCTGGGGTGCGGTCGTCAGTTTCATTCTTGCAGTCAGCCCAGACGCTCATGTTCGAGGGATGCTGTTTTGGTTGATGGGTGATATCAGTGAAACCTTTCCGGGTTGGATCCGCTTGGGACTATTGATCGTCTCGCTTTTGGTTGCGTTTGGTTTTGCGCGCAGTTTGAATCTCCTGTCGCTGGGTGAGTTGCGCGCTGAATCTCTTGGAGTCAATACAACCCTTTTGAGGGTGGGATTATTTTTCATGGCGGGGTTGCTGACAGCATCAGCAGTTACACTCGCTGGAGCAATCGGTTTTGTGGGTCTTGTTGTGCCGCACATGGTGCGGCTCTGGGGAGGTTCAGATCACCGACTGGTTCTGCCCGGATCAGTATTGCTCGGTGGGGTGCTTCTGGTGTTGGCTGAAGCAGCAGCCCGAACAGTTCTGGCGCCAAATCAGCTACCCGTTGGTGTAATCACAGCATTCATCGGTGTCCCAGTATTTCTCTATTTACTGCAGCGTGACAGGGCAGGCGGTCGGGCATGAGTCTTCTGGCTCTGAAAAATCTGTCGATCGAGATCAGTAATACCTGTGTCTGTCGGAATCTATCGCTTGGGATCAATCCAGGTGAAGTCTGGTCCGTTCTTGGGCGCAACGGCGTAGGTAAGTCCACCCTGCTTAAGACCGTGGCTGGTTTGAGAACTCCGGTCAGTGGCCAGATAATCCTGGATGACCAGGAGGTCATGAATCTCAGTCGCCGTTCCCGGGCGCAACGACTGGGTATCCTGTTTCAGGAAAATGAGACCCTCTTTCCTGCATCGGTGCTTGATACGGTGTTGACCGGGCGTCATCCCTGGTTGAATCCCCTTCAAGGAGAGTCCGTTGAGGACATTCAGAAGGCCCAGGAGGCACTTGAACTGGTCGACCTTGATCAAATGAGTGACCGCAGTATGACATCGCTTTCCGGCGGAGAGCGTCGCCGAGCGGATCTGGCCACCCTGGTGACGCAGGAGCCGCTTGTTCTTTTGTTGGATGAACCCAGTAATCACCTTGATATGCATTATCAAGTTGTTATGCTTGGGGATCTAATCGCCGACTGGCGCAGCCGTAACGGGGTGGTGATACTCGTGATGCACGATATCAATCTTGCATTGCGTTTCAGCGACCATTTGTTGTTGTTGTTCGGCGAAGGGCGGGCCGAATCAGGTCCAGTAGAAACACTGGCAACTGAAGCCACGCTCTCACGGGTCTATAACCACACCATGCGAATGGTCAATACTGCCGACGGCATATGGTTCTACCCGGGGTGAGAGTGATTGACTTAAGCGTTTTTCCTATTTATCGTTCGTTACTCCTTGCAGGTTCTGTGCCGGCGGTTTGCCGCGCAGATAAATGGGAAGCCGGTAAGCATCATGTCAAGCAAATCCGGCACTGCCCCCGCAACGGTAGGTGAGTTATATCGAGCAGCACACGGCCACTGTGGTTTTAACCATGGGAAGGCGTTGTTCGAAGTGTCTTAAGACACTCGCTCACGAGTCCGGAGACCGGCCTGCAGAGGACCCTTTAATTAACCGCGTGGGGCGGTTGCGGGCCATCTGCTGAAGTCGGTCGGTTACCCCCCACCCAACAGCATACGGGTGGTGTGCCGGAGACAAACAGTGATCCGTTTTTACCTTCTGAAGTTTGTAGTTGCAGTCCTATGTTTAACCGTAGTGAGAGGCGCCCTTGCGTTTGAGCCAGTTGTAGTCACAGCGACGCGAACCGCGCAAACAGCTGATCAGATACTGGCTCCAGTCACTGTCATCAGCAGTGAAGATATCCAGAATAGCGAAGCGCGGGATCTGGGAGAACTTTTATCCTCTGTGCCGGGTATAGAACTTACGCGCAATGGCGGTTATGGGAAGAATACCAGTATTTTCATGCGCGGAACCAATTCCGGACATGTTCTGGTGCTGATAGATGGTGTCAAACTCTATTCGGCAACAGTTGGTACAACAGCGTTTCAACATTTGCCGCTGAATCAGATCGATCGTATTGAGATTGTTCGGGGGCCGAGGTCCAGTCTGTACGGTTCCGAAGCGGTCGGCGGGGTAATCCAGATATTCACCAAGGATGGTGCCGGGAAGACAAGTTCGCACGCTGAAGCGGGTTACGGGACTTACAACACGTTTACCGTAGGTGCGGGGTCAACAGGATTCAGTTCAGACTCCAGCTACAGTTTCAATGTGGGTTACTTAAATACCGATGGTATAGACAGTCAGACCGGTGCACAGCCGGATAAGGATGGCTACGACAATACCTCCCTGACAGTCCGCTGGACAAAGTATCTGGATGCTGAAAACGATCTGAATTTGTCGTTGCTGCATGCGAGCGGCAATACAGCATTTGATAATGCGTGGGCTGGAGAGTCAGTTGTCCACGACTCGGACTATACCCTGCAGGTTCTGAATCTTCGGCTGGAACATGCCGATGAGGCAGGCTGGCTGGGTAGCATCCAGTTCGGGAGAAGCCTGGATGATTCGGAGACGTTTGCAGACGGTGTGTCAGACGGAAAGTTTGATACCACGCGGTATCAGCTAAATGGTCAATTAGACTGGCCTGTTGGCGGCCAGCACTTGCTCACCGTCGGTTCAGACTACTCTAATGAATCTGTTGACAGTTCGGTAACCTACGATGTCAGCGAGCGTTCAAATCTGGGCGTGTTCTTGCAATGGCAAGGTGCCTTTGGATCTCAGAATGTAGTGGCCGGTACAAGAATTGACGATAACGAACAGTTTGGTACGCATACGACTGGAAATGTTGATTACGCGCTCGATCTGACAAGTGGGTATCGTCTCAACATCGGTTATGGGACCGCGTTCAAAGCGCCGAGTTTTAATGATCTTTACTATCCGGGGTTCGGTACCCCGACACTGGATGTCGAAACGTCATCATCGTTTGAAGTCGGGTTGAGTCGAGACACTGGATCGAGCCGGTGGGCGATACGTCGTTTCGAGACAAGAATTGACGATTTAATTGGTTATGACCCTGTGACCTTTGCGTCGGTCAATGTCGATGAAGCCAGAATAGACGGAGTTGAGATCGAATGGGCGGGCCAGTTACAGGATTGGCAGATAGTGACCAGCCTGATGTTGTCTGATCCCATTGACAAAAGCACAAACAACAGGTTGCCCCGGCGTGCGAAGGAAGTGGTCCAGCTGGATTTAGATCGTCAGCATCAGACGTGGCGTTATGGACTGAGCCTGCAGTATCACGGAAGCCGTTACGACGATAAAGCCAACAGTTCCCAGCTCGATAGCTATGCCCTGGTTCACGGGCACTTTGTGTACGAGTTGAACAGGTCCTGGGCCATCAGAACAGAGGTCAATAACCTTCTAGATGAAAAGTACGCCACTGCAACAAACTACCGTGAGCCGGGACGAGCTTGGTTTCTTCGTCTACATTACCAGGCAGAGAACTGATGGTCTCCGGTTAGTTTCACTGCCGCGCCTGCTCCAGAGTCTCACAAAGTTTCCTCAGTCCAAGGATAATTCGTGGAGAGTGTCTGTGTAGCAGATCAGCACTCACAGAAAAAAGATGTCCGCGGGCGACTGCAGTGATATCACCCCAGGCCTCCCACTTTTTCAGCCACTCAGGCGCACCATCTGGTGTTCCGCCAACAACGATGACCTCCGGATTTCGTTTGATTACTGACTCCAGAGACACCACGGGGGCAATGTCCGGAAGGTCGGAAAACAGATTTGTTGCACCGCAACTACGGAGCAACTGACTGACGATGTGGTTGCCATTGAGGGTGATGATCGGTTCATGCCAGACCTGATAAAAAACGGTGAGGTTTTTTCTATGGCCGAATTCTTGCTTAATCCCATTGGCCTCGATCAGTAGTTCCTGACTTCGCGCCAATCCCTCCTGAGCCCTTCCAACCACTTTGCCAATCTGCCGTATTGTGGTTGCCAGGCCTTCAAGTGTGCTGGGTTCTGCGCGATAAACAATCAGTCCGAGTTTCTCGAGGCGGTTCAGCTGATCTGACGGATTGCCGCTTGCCCAGGCAAGTATGAGATCCGGCTGGAGTTTCAGTATGGTCTCAAAATCCAACCGGTCGTGTGCACCGATGCGCTGAATCTTGCGTGCGGCTGCGGGATAGTCGCTGTGCTCAACGGTACCGACCAGGCTATTACCGCCGCCAACGTGATAGACGATTTCCGTCAGTGCCGGAGCTAGACTGATTGCTCGATGGACAGGTCCTGACAGCGTGATGACGTTTCCAATGTCATCGGTTACTGAGATTGGTTCAGCCTTTAATTGGCTGGCGCAAACCAGAATCATCACCACGAGTAATTTTACTGACCAGGACAGTATGGTAGACATCAGATTGCGCTGTGTGTGGGAGCGACTAGATCCAGTGCGCAGTACCTGTCATAACCCGACTGGCTAGGCGCATCAGCGATTTTACGGGTATCGGTAGGTCGGCCGAACCGGCCTGATGTGCAGTTTCCCCATGTTGTTGCTCATCTTCTTTCATGGCGTCGACGACAGCTCGGCTAGCGAGATCTTTTTCTGGTAGGCGATCCAGATGGGAGCGAAGATGGCCTTCAACCTGTTTTTCAGTTTCTCTAAGAAATCCCAGGTTAATCCGGTCTCCAGCAAATCCGGCGGCAAGCCCGACCACAAATGAACCCAGATACCAGGCTGGGTTCAATAGGCTTTTCCGTCCGCCAAGGGAATTGATGCGGTTCTCACACCAGCGCAAATGGTCTTGCTCCTCGAGCGCAGCCAGGCTCAAGGTTTTTCGCACCCTCTCTGAACGCGATGTCAGGGCTTGGCTCTGGTACAGAGCCTGGGCACAGATTTCGCCAACGTGGTTAACCCGCATGAGTCGTGCAGACAGATTTTTCTCTGTCGGGGTCAAGTCCCCTTCGACGATTCCTTCCGCGGGATCAGGTCGGTTCGTACCGGCTTGACGACCAAATAATACGGCTAGAGTGTCGTCAGCGGCACAGATCAGACGGTCTAGAGAAGAATAGGTGCGTTCAGCCAAGGGCCTGGGCTCGGGTTGCTCAAGTCTAGTAGTGCTAGTTTAAAGGCTACGACCATTTTAGGGGGGCTGATCATAAAACCAGACGCCGTCTGACCAGCGCTACGGCGACCCAGGTGCCAACGATACCAAAAACTGCCAGTACACCGATATGCAGCCACGCGTCTATTACGGGTCGGCCTACAACCAGCGGTCTGATCAAGGCCACCGCGTGCGTGAGCGGCAAAAACTGAACGAACGTCTGCATGGGAGCAGGAAGACTGGCCGTGGGATAGAAGACACCGCACAGGATGAACATGGGCGTCATGACCAATGTGAGATAGAACGTAAAGAACTCATATCCTTTCGCCAGTGCGGTCATAATGAGTGCAGGTGCTGCAAAGCAAAATCCGGTCAGAAAATGTTGCGGGCAAAGCCAGTACAGCCCTCCAGTCAGCAACGGCACCTAGAACAGCAGCCACGGCGAGGATCGCCGAGCCACTGACCAGGCTTTTGCTGGCGCACCAGAGCAGCTCCCCAATGACGATATCGTCGTAATGGGTGGTCAGTAAAATGGTTTTACCATTGCGTTTTAGCCGATGGATCAGGGACCAAATCATGTGCCGGGCCTGAGGATCAAGGCCCGTTGTTGGTTCGTTAAAAACCAGTAGATCGGGGTCATTTATCAGCGCTCTGGTCAGGATCAGTCTGCGTTGCATGCCGCCAGACAGGGTTGAAATGCGATCCTTTGCCCGGTGATCAAGTTCAACCAGTTTAAGTAGCTTGGGAATGCGGTGTTCCAGTAACGAGGATCTGATCCGAAAGTGAAGACCATATATTCGCAGGTTTTCAAACACTGAAAATCTGGGTCGAGGTTGTCAGCCTGGGGAACGATACCTGTACGTTGTCGGATTTCACGCAGATTGCTGTCAATACTTTTACCGAAAATACTTAGAACTCCCGAAGTTCTCCGCGACTGTCCCAGGAGCATGCGCAAGGTAGTCGTTTTACCAGCACCATTGGGCCCTAGCAGGCCAAAACAGCAGCCGCGCTGGATGTCCAAGGTCGAGGCCCCGAGACAGCCTCCAGTTCGCCGTATGCTTTGTGCAGGGCCCTGCACATGATGATGGGGTCGGTCTGTATTTGGGTAGCCGCGGTTGAGTCCACTCGGTCTGGGAACGCGTTCAATTGTTCTTCAATTCTTGAAGTTGGATCTGTACCACTGGGGCAACTCCGCTATGGAGTTCAATACCCAATCACAGCCCTTCGGGGAGGTGTCTGCCCCATTACCCGTGCGAACCTGAAGGGTCTTCAGGCCTGCACTAATCGCGCCAGCGATGTCTGTCTGAGGGCTGTCACCAATCATGATCGTGTTTGATCTCTGGTAGCCTGCCCGTGTGAGAGCCATTTCAAAAAAAGCCGTTTCAGGTTTGCCGATCAGTGTGATCTTTCCGGAGATTGCCGATTGGAGTGCGGCAACGATAGGTCCCAGCCCGATTCGAATGATGCCACCGTCTGGCCAGGTGGGATCCTTGTGCATCGCCACCGGTTCTGCACCGGCTTCGACCAGACGCCTGGCTATATCGATCTCTCCAAAATGGGCCCATTGCGCCTGCCCGATGACCACCGCATCAACGGGTTCTTCGTTTCGGGTGACTGTGTGACCATGGCTTCGAAAGAGCGAATCAAGATTTTCATCACCAATCAGGAAGCAGTGTGCATGACCGTACTTGGAGTTCACATATTCCACGGTGGCTTGAGAGACCGGGAAAATTTCTTCGCCAGTGATTTTGTAGCCGATGTCATTGAGTTTGTATTCAATATCTAAAGCAGACATTCTTGTGGTGTTGGTGACGAGCAAGAACCTGCTGCTTTGGGAACGAAGAAACGACAGCGATTGCGGTCCACCTTCAATCAGGTTCGGCCCATCACAAAGCACACCGTCTATGTCGATAAAAAAATCAGGCTGCGGCACTATTCATCTACGGAGATGGGTTGAAGGTGGGCTAGTCTAACCGCAGAACACGAGGAACAGAACGTCGGGGCAAGTTTCGAGACGGCGTTGCGGTTCCGGGATCTGTTGCCAATAACTGCGTATTGACGCACAGTTAGCTGGTATGGACACTCAGGCCGAGGCTTTAGAGCAAAGCTTTTTGGGATGGCAATGCCGCTTACGTCAGATCGCCATGCGTCGGGGCGAAGGCCGGCCGAGCGATGGTATGCAACCTCGTATCCTACTGAAAGAGGATGGCCTGAAAGAGGATGGCCGTTATTCCACCGCAATCACTGTACTTATCAACAGACAGTCGGCAGAAAGTGATGCAAGCCGGTTTCGATATTTGGTGCAGAAGACCCATGATCCAGCAGATCGATTCGCCAATGGTCTTAAGTTCCTCTCAGCGACGCATTATCAGAGGCCACACGAGTTCTCTGATGAGTTAACCGCGTTGTTTCAGCCCGGCGGTCTTTTGGTTCGAGCGTTGCTGGCCAAGCGGCTCTGCACCTTGGCGTTTTCTCAGTTCAGCGCAGCTTACACTTTACCTTGTACGGTACGGCAGCTGGCCGACGACACCCCTGCCTATCAGGCAACATACTGGCACAACCGGCTGTTCAATTCCCGAATGCCCGAGGATGTAATCATTCTTGGGTTTAAACCAGACTGGAATAAAGCGAGCAGTACAATCTGACCTACATCATCAAGATATTGTGGACCTGTACTTTATTTACGTATCGCGCCGATGAGATCGATGCGTGCGCGCTCGAGGTGTTCGTGAATCGTTGCAATTGCCGCGTCGATATTACGGCTTGCGATCGCGTTGTAGAGCTGTCGGTGTTGGGCATTGTATTTGGCGATACGCTCAGAAGTCAGAATTGTATCCTTCATTGAGGCCCATTGGGTGTGCGTACGGGTTTCATTGATCAGCTGATAGAGCCAGACCATCAGTCGGTTGCGCGTGCATTCTGCCAGTGACAGGTGAAACTCGCTGTCAGCCAGCGTGAATTTTTCCGGGTCAGTCGGTGTTGATTCCACTCGAGCAAGTGCTTTGCGGAGTCGTTCGATATCAATCGCCGTGGCGTTGGCAATTGCTAGTCTTACCATCTGAGGCTCGATGCCAAAGCGTACATCGATCAGTTCGAGAGGGCTGGTGACGTCGGCGATGGCAGTCTGTTCGGCAAATTCTCTATAGGTAACAAAGGTGCCGCTGCCGATCTCTCGTGTGACCATCCCAAGTTCTTCGAGTCGACGGAGTGCTTCGCGAATCGTTCCTCTGGAAACGTCAAAGGTTTCGGCAAGATGCCGTTCCGCGGGTAGACGGTCACTAAACCCATAAACACCCTCAACTATTGAGCGTCGTAACTGTGCTGCGATACCCGCGGAACCGCCGACATCGGCCGCATCAGGTATACGCGCGACCGCGTGATCGGGATGACTGGATTGTATAAGAGTCTGATTAGCCATCACTCGGTTTAAATAGGTATTAAGTTGGTATAAATCGGTACTAGCTTATCTAGTATTGGTCCGGTATACAAGAAATAAGATTTAAGTTTACTGTGTTGACATCGGCTTATTCCAAGAGTTAATGTTGACCGTTTCTGGTCTCCTCCACAATCTTTAAAGGTCTTATATTGGTATAATCACAGAACACACCAGTCCAGCTGGACACTAAAGGAGAGAAAAATGACCGACCTAGAAGCCCATGTAGCACAGCCAGGACGCGACGATCTAGTCAAGCAGGTCAGCGAAAAAATTAAGGAAACCGGTGTCGACTATATGTATTACCAGTTTATTTCGGTCACTGGACGCATCGTCGGCAAGGGTATTCCGTCCGCGCATTGGGAGCGCCTCGCCGAAAAAGGTTTCCAGCTGGTTTATGGGTCAACCGCAAATCTATTTGTTGACCGCCATGGTAACTATATTGGTTATGGCCCTGAATCCTCTGAGCTTGTTGGTATTCCGGACCCCGAAACTTTTTGTCAATTGCCCTGGGACAAACGGGTCGGCCGTGTATTTTGTACACTGTTTCGCAATCGCGAGGAGCGCGAGAATCCGGGTGGTGCATTAACTTCGGATTGCCGTGGTAATTTACGCCGTATTCACAATGCATTCCAGGATAAGCATGGACTGGATATGCGCTGTGGCACTGAGCCTGAGATGATGTGGTTGAAGCGCGGTGATGATGGTAAGCCGAACGGTGGTGTGACCAAACCCAATTGCTATCATATCGACCAGTTCGAAGAACTTCGCCCCACTTTCATGAAGGTTATAGAGTATTCGCAACAAATGGGTCTCGATATTATCCAGGGCGATCACGAAGATGCACCCGGACAACTCGAGTTGAATACCCAGTTCGATGATGTGCTGCGTAATGCGGATCGGCTGACCACTTACCGCCAGATCTGTGCGCAGGTTGCTCGCGAGGATAACTTGATCGCCTGTTTCATGTCGAAACCATTCATGGGTGTATCGGCCTCGGGCTGTCACCATAATATGTCGCTATGGCGCGGCGGTGAAGATGTGGTCAATACGCTCGGGTTTGATTCCTTACCCGGTATGGAAGGGGCTTTTACCTACCGGGTCGGTGGTGAGAATACCTTCATGCCCGATCCATCGGTTGACGAGCGTGCCCCCGGCCCGATTGGTTTGCAGTCTATCGGCGGTGTTATCAAACACCTCAGTGCGCTGACTTCGATCGGTTCTTCGACGGTTAATTCCTACCGCCGTCTCTGGGATACGGGTTTCTGGGCGCCGATCTTTGCTGACTGGGGTTATCAGAACCGTACCTGTGCATTGCGTGTATCTGCACCAGGCCGATTCGAGTACCGTTCGGTTGATTCGATGGTGAATCCTTACCTGATGGGTTCCGCGCTGCTGAAAGCTTTCGACGACGGTATCGATAACGATCTGGATCCCGGTGAAGCGGAAGAACGCAATATCTATGAGGCGATTGACGCGGGTAAAGAAGTCAAGAAATTGCCGATGTCGCTGGGTGAGGCCCTGGAAGAATTGGGCAATGACGAGGTCATTAAATCATCGATGCCTGGTGAAATGTACAGGGTATTCGAGCATTACAAACGCGACGAATGGGAACGCTTTATGCACACCACGACGGAGTGGGATATGGAAACGTATCTGGACTGTCTGCCTTAATACCCGTTCATTGTGTATCGGGTTGCTGCCCAGGACAGCACTCACCCGACCAGTTTGACAGATCAACCAATTTTCGGAGGGATTTTCTATGTGTGGTATAGCCGGGCTGATTCACCGCGGTAAGAGTGCTGATGTCGGTAGCGAGCTGACTTCCATGTTGCAGGCACTTAAGCACCGGGGCCCCGATTCAACTGGGTTTGCCCTCTATGGGAACCCTCGGGATAACGAGTATGTGATGCGGTTCAAAGTGGCAGAACAGGAAGAAATGCGGCATGGGTTTCTTATTCACGACCAGGTCAAAGAAAGACGGGCAGAGGTAGACAGACGTCTTGAGGAATCCGGTGTGCGTAAAACAGCGGAGTTAGAAGCAACTGAATATGCATTCCGTTACCAATTCTCATTTGACGGAAACATGAAGCGCATCGCTGATTATGTCGAAGATATTGAGGGTGTCGAGATTCTATCCGTAGGAAATTCGCTGGAGTTGATCAAAGATCTTGGTGACGCAATGGTTGTGTCTGAGCAGTATTCGCTAAGCGGGTTTGAAGGTACTCATGCAATTGGACACACCCGTATGGCAACGGAATCGGATGTGGATATTCGATCTGCTCATCCTTACTGGGCATATCCATATAACGATATCGCCGTCGTGCACAACGGACAACTGACTAATTATTGGGGATTTCGTCGTGAGATGGAGCGGCGGAATCACCGGTTTATGTCCGACTGTGATTCCGAACTGATCGCGGTCTACATCGCAGACCGGCTGGATCGAGGGGATGATCTGGAAGAAGCGATGACACGATCTGTGGATGAGCTGGATGGTGTTTTTACCTATGTCGTTGCGACTGAAGACAAACTTGGTATGGCAAAAGATGTGATGGCAGCCAAGCCGATGGTGCTTTATGAAAGTGATGATTTTGTGGCCCTGGCATCAGAGGAAGTGGCAATCCGAACCATATTTCCGCATGAAATCGATACTTATGATCCCTACGAGGGAGAGGTAAAGATATGGCAGAGCTAAAAACCGTTGAGTCATCCCTGGAGATGGGGATGCACACTGAGCAGTTGTCGGGGCGCACACAGCAGGTCTTCTTCTCATCTGAAGAGAGTGATAACTATACCTATCCGTGGGCAGATGAGGTTGACTTCGCCAAGTCTACTGAGATTGATGCTGAAGGTGTCGAGAGTAAGGAAGTCAATAGCAAGATCCGAGAAGCGATGGAGCAGGGTTACGGGACGATCACTGTTTTGAATCCGGCTGCCAAGCACTCGTTGGGTGTTGGTATCCTGAACCGTCTAAATCTACGCTTCGAGGGCAGTCTGGGTTATTTTGGATGCGGTCTGATCGATGGGCCGAACATCGTGATCACAGGTCGGGTGGGCTGGTCCTGTGCCGAGAATATGATGGCGGGGACGATTATCGTCGAGAAGAATGCAGGTTCCACATTTGGCGCTGCCATTCGCGGCGGTGATCTGGTGTGTAAAGGCGACGTCGGCAGTCGTACCGGCATAGACCAGAAGGGCGGAACGATTATTGTCGGCGGTCGCACGGGGGCATTTTCTGGGTTCATGATGCAGCGGGGTCGCATGGTGATCCTGGGGGATGCAGGTAAGCACCTGGGTGATTCAATGTACGATGGCACGATCTATGTGGGGGGCACGATTGAGAATCTCGGGGTAGATGCGGTTGAGGGCGAGATGTTGGATCTGGATGTCCAGTGGTTGACTCAGAAGTTTGGCCTGTACGGTTTAGAGGCACCAAACGGCATTGAAAAAATGACCAAGATTGTCGCCGGAAAACAGTTGTGGAATTACGACAATCTCGAGCCTTCAGAAAAGAAACTCGTGCTTTAACGAACTCAGGACAAAAATCATGTCAACGAATAGAAATACAGATGTCATCGGGCACAGTTTTATTTTCCCGCCTGAGGTGATTGATGATATACACATCAAGTCCGAGCTCGGCCGTTACCGTATGCGGGGGTTTTCACTATTTAAGAAAATTCCAAGCTGGGATGACTTGACGTTTCTACCGGGCACGCTGACAAGATTTGTGATCGAGGGCTACCGGGAAAAATGTCTGACTAAGACGGTTATCGGGCCCCGGGCGAAACGTCCACTGGAGCTGGATATACCGATTTACATTACCGGAATGAGTTTCGGCGCACTATCGTACGAAGCAAAGACAGCGTTGGCACGTGGCGCGACAATGGCCGGCAGTGCGACGTGTTCCGGAGAGGGCGGAATGATACCGGACGAACGGCGGTATTCCGAAAAATGGTTCTATCAGCTTATTCAATCGCGTTACGGTTTCAATCCCCATCATTTACGCCTGGCCGACGGCTGTGAATTTTTTATTGGTCAGGGATGTAAGGTCGGCCTGGGCGGTCATTTGATGGGTCAGAAAGTCACTGATCAGGTGGCGGAAATGCGGTCCCTGCCCGCGGGTATCGACCAACGTTCTCCCGCTCGTCACCCCGATTGGCTGGGACCCGATGATCTTTCGCTAAAAATTCAGGAAATACGGGAAGCGACGAACGGCGAGATCCCCATTCAGCTCAAGCTGGGTGCCGCACGTGTTTATGATGATGTGCGAATGGCAGCTAAAACGGATCCAGATTCGATCTACATCGACGGGATGGAAGGTGGCACCGGTGCCGGCCCACACCTGGCAACCGAGGAGACGGGTATCCCTGGCATAGCAGCAATACGCCAGGCTCGGCGGGCGCTTGAGGACGTGGGTGTGTCCGGGGATATCACGCTGGTGTATGCCGGTGGTATCCGAAATGGTGGGGATGTCGCAAAAGCGCTGGCTTTGGGGGCTGATGCGGTCGCGATTGGCCACTCATCTTTAATGGCGCTTAACTGTAATAAGGATATTCCAGAAGCTGATTTTGAGAAAGAGATCGGGGTCGAGGCGGGCCATTGTTATCACTGTCACACGGGTCGGTGCCCGGTCGGCGTGGCGACCCAGGATCCAGAGCTTAGAAAGCGGCTCAATCCGGATGATGCAGCTGAACGTGTGTACAACTTTTTACACACGCTCACAATTGAGTGTCAGATGCTGGCCAGGGCATGCGGCAAGACAAATGTACATTCGCTGGAACCTGAAGACCTGGCAGCATTGACAATGGAAGCATCGGCTCTGGCCCAGGTGCCACTAGCTGGCTCCCAGCATACGGTTGGCCGGCCTGACATGACCCGGTTCTGAGGAGACGCTCATTATGACAAATGAAAAAGATATTGATCATTTCATCAACACGGATGGTCTAGATACAGAACGGGAGCAGACTATTGGCCAGCACATCGGCTATCGGTACGACGTTAACTTGGTACCAGACCCCCGCCGGGTAACACCATTTCTACAAAAGTACATCGATACCATGGGTTGGCGGGATTTAAACTGGCTCGAGGATGTGCATATGGGTTACGAGGATGGCCGACCGGCTGTTTTTGACCGTAACATCAATGGCTGGGTCTCGATTCCAGAAGATATGAAACTGCCTGATAATCAGCAGGATCGTGACATGATTGCTCGCGAACTGCTCATACGGTTTCAGATGTCACCCCGTCACCCGATGGTTGACTTGCGCAAGGCCTACGCAAAATTCTAGCTGTTAGTTGTAAAGGAGTAATGTAAGGGAGCCTTGGTTATTGTTGTTGGGGCAGTGTTGTTTGGTGCGCCTCAACCAAGTCACCAGAACAAGCCACAGTTCTTAACTGATGTGAGCTGGCAATCGTACAGTATACTCAGCTCTATTTTTACACTGTGGCATCCTATCAGAATCGGGTTCCTTCGGCTGTTCGGCAAATTGGCTAGATCTCTTGAAGGGCGATTTCCAAATTGGAGAACAAAATGTCTACACCTGACAGTGATATTGAAATCGCCCGAGCAGCGACTACTGAACCCATTCAGGTTATTGGCGAGAAGCTTGGCATTCCCGAAGAATCATTACAGCCCTATGGACACACCAAAGCAAAGATCAGTTACGATTTTATAAAGTCGCTGGAGTCCAGACCCTATGGAAAACTGGTGTTGGTAACCGCTATTTCTCCAACACCCGCCGGCGAGGGCAAAACGACAACCAGCGTCGGCCTGGGTGATGGCTTAAACCGGATCGGCAAAACCGCCGCGATCTGCCTGCGTGAGCCCAGCCTGGGCCCATGTTTTGGGATGAAGGGCGGTGCGGCAGGCGGCGGCTATGCACAAGTGGTCCCGATGGAGGACATTAATCTCCACTTTACCGGTGATTTTCATGCGATTGGTGCCGCGCACAATCTGTTGTCCGCATTGGTGGATAACCATATCTACTGGAGTAACGAGCTGGAGTTGGATTCGAGACGTGTCACCTGGCGTCGTGTAGTCGATATGAATGATCGGGCGTTGCGCCAGATCACGACTTCCTTGGGCGGTGTGGCCAATGGGTTTCCAAGAGAGAGCGGTTTTGATATTACGGTGGCGTCGGAAATTATGGCGATTTTTTGTCTGGCTGAAGATCTAGATGATCTGAAGCGTCGTCTAGGCAATATAATTGTCGGTTATACGCGAGACCGCAAGCCTGTCCATTCTCGAGATGTGCATGCGCCGGGTCCGATGACGGCGTTGCTCAAAGATGCGTTTATGCCCAATCTGGTCCAGACGCTGGAAAACAATCCGGCGCTGATCCATGGTGGGCCATTTGCGAATATTGCCCACGGTTGTAATTCTGTGGTGGCAACGAAGACAGCGCTCAAACTGGCTGATTACGTTGTGACCGAGGCTGGTTTCGGCGCTGATCTTGGTGCGGAGAAGTTCTTTGATATCAAGTGCCGCAAGGCAGGTTTGGCACCGGATGTGGTTGTACTGGTGGCCACTGCCAGAGCCCTGAAGATGCACGGGGGTGTGGCCAAGAGTGATCTTAGTTTAGAAAACGTGGCTGCAGTCGAAGCGGGCCTGGAGAATTTAGGACGCCATCTACGCAACATCACCCAGTATGGTGTTCCGGTTGCTGTCGCGATCAATCGATTTACAGCCGATACTGACGCCGAGTTGGGTGCTATCAGCCGGTTCTGTTCAGAATTCGGTGTTGAGGTCTTTAGCTGCACACACTGGTCAGATGGTGGCGCCGGGACTGAAGCTCTGGCAACCCACGTTGCAAATCTTGCCGACAGTGGTCAGTCGCAATTCCGCACCCTGTATGACGACAAGCTCTCGCTTTGGGAAAAAGCCCGGTGTGTCGCCCGTAATGTATATGGTGCGGATGACATCATCGCAGACAAAAAGGTTCGTGCGCAATTTGATGAATACAACAAGGATTATGGGCATTTCCCAGTCTGCATGGCAAAGACCCAGTACAGTTTTTCAACCGATCCAAATCTGCTTGGGGCTCCCTCGGGACACATGGTGCCTGTTCGGGAGATTCGACTTTCGGCTGGCGCGGAATTCCTGGTGGTAATTTGCGGCGAGATCATGACCATGCCGGGTTTGCCGCGGGTACCCGCCGCAAACAGCATCTCGGTCAATGAGCAGGGTGAAATAGAAGGTTTGTTCTAGTGCAGAAGGCTCTATTGGGGAACGAGAGACCTGATAAACAAGCGCACCGGTGCTGGGATGCGGTAGCAGCCAGTATTGAAGCGTGAACTTAAGTTATGCCAGGTCGAGCTGCTGTTCGCGCCGTACAGTCCAAGCCTGGAGTAATTTGTCTATTAGGAGAGTAGTTTTAAGCTAATCCTAATACTTTCTTTCTGTCGTTGGCCCAAGTTCGTATCACTTGATCAGCGGCCAGACCAATAAAGGCAACACAAAGCCCTAGGGTCAGTCCATTGCCTGTTCCATTTTTATCGGATAAAGCTTTCAAAATAAATTGTCCAAGATCATCGGTACCAATCATCGCGCCAATGATGATCATGGATAACGCAAACACGACGGTTTGATTAACGCCCAACGCCATGTGTGGAAAAGACATGGGCAATTCAATTTTGATCCATCTTTGCAGTCGATTGACACCTGACATTGAGCCCGCATCATGCAAATCTGGCGACACACTGCGCAGTCCTTCCACGGTATAACGGGTAGCAGGAACCGTGGCATAGACAATAACTGCGATTAATACGGAGGTATCGGTTACGCCAAAAAGCATAATCACGGGAATCAAATATATAAAGGATGGAAAAGTTTGAAACGTATCACAAACCAATAAAATGAATTTTGCGGAATACGAATTTTGCGCACATAAAGTTCCCACCGTAACGCCAATAATGGATGACACAATGACTGCAAAGCTCATTAAGTACATCGTAATAAGGGCTCTATCCCACCATTCTGTCAAAGCGATAAACAAAATAAATCCGCCAACAATTGCTGCCGATCGTATTCCGCCGATGATGTAACCAACGCCCATGGTTAAAGCAAGCGTTGCAACAACCGGCATACTGAGATACGCGGCTTTCATCGGCATCAGGATCTGCTGAATCAAAAATACATTAAACCCTTTTAATGTGAAGAAGAAGGTATCCCATATCCAAT
>JAKUQR010000024.1 GCA_022450155.1 Gammaproteobacteria bacterium
TCAGGGGGAAGAATAGGATTTAATAGTAGTGAGTATAGAAAACTACTACTCACAAGTAGAAGGCAGATTAAAGAAGCCGAGAAGAATATGGATGAAAATACAACTTCTTTTATACCGGGAAACTGGACTAGGACTTATCTAACTCGATTGTCTTTACATTACTTCATCATATTGATGGCTTCCTGTGGGGCAAGGACAGAGGAGATTGTAGGAAGTAAAGGCATCGCACACGGAAGAATAACGGTAGTTGAAAAAGACCCATCGGGAAAGAAACTACCGACAAATGAAAGATACTTGATGCTTGCCGTTAAAGGGAAAACAGGATTGAGAGATGTGTATTGTCGTAATAGTGGCTATCACGCCTACAAGAAGTTTGTAGAAAGATGTTGTCCTAACCATAAGAAGCACGATTTACTATTTCCACATAGCCCAATAGTCGGGTTGAAAAATCTGTTGAATAAAGCCGATTTAAGATATGACAGATGGAATAGAAAACGGGATAGTAAATCCCTACGTCATTATTTTATCGCCTGCCAACTTGCCCGAGGAGATGATGTATGGAGTGTTTCAGTCCAATGTGGAACAAGCCCAGAAGTAATACAGAAACATTATGTCCCAGAAGCAAAAGTCCAACAATACAAAGAAGTAATACTTAATCCCAAGAAAGTAGAGTTGTTATAGAAGTATCTTGGCTATGGATTTCCGTTAGGCCATATATCGTCATAAAGATTAGAAGGTATTAAGATTTAATATATTCAGTAATGCAGATTTCCGAAGATAAATCTTCTCCAATCTGCTCTCCTTCATACCCTCCTATCGTCGGGTATTCAGTCAATCAGGAGTTACACCTCTTTACCCGACTCGGAGAATAGGAGATACTCCTTGAGGAATATTCCTCGTTTATCTGAGTTTCGATATGAAAAATGAAATACCTGTAAAACTCAAATACTCAAAAGTCATTCGTCCTCAGACAAGAAAGACATTTGATACTTATGTGGGTAAACAGACAGGACAAATAACTAGTGTAGAGACTGGGACAGAAAGTAGGGAGTATCGTGTCTTCAGGGAGACGAGAAGTAACATCAAAGGTGTAATCACACAGAGGAAGATACAGATGTATCGGTGGTGGTTTCGGTATCTACAACTTTCGTTGGAGTTAGACAAACTCGATTACACATTTACTGAAAACAGACGGATAAAAGGAACAGATAAAAAGAAGGGATACGATAAGGAGTATCGACACAAGGTTGTCGTCAATCGAAGTCGATATGAAGGGTGGGATCTGGATGAGGTTCTAACATCAAACTTCGACAAATGGTGGAGGGGTCATAGTCATCTATTTGTCGAGACACCGACCAAAACAACAGAAATACTAAAACCAGAAAATATGGTGTTAGAGGATTACTATCGTTATTTCAGGATAGATAGTCGTATGTCGAACACCGACACTATTCAGTCGATGAGACAACATCTGAAATCTAATCGTCGTAGGTCGAGGTGGTCATCCAAATGGACACCGTTGGGTGAGATAAGACAAGAGAAACTATTCAACATCTACAACACGATGATAATGTGGTTACAGGGAATGTCGACAAAGGAAATACTAACAAGTGGATTGTTTAGGACAAGTCGGGGTAGGGAAGTACGATATGAAGTGGATGTGGGTAGTGGTGGTAGGTCTACATTGTTCCGTCGTGGTAGTAAGGTGAACCGAGAACCAATGGAGAAAAGGTCATCAAAAGTAAACTCAGACAGGATGAGAAAAGATTTACTAGAACCAGGTCGACGATTGGTTCTCATCGTATGTGATGGGTATTTTTCTAAACATCCCCGAGGTAAGAGGTATTTTGGAAAGTGAGTTATGAAGTGTCTTTGTATTCACCTTAGAATGACTTTTAGAAGAGATTAGAGACAGGTTAGACAATGGTTAGTGTGTTTGTATCAGTAGGGGGATAAAATACGATACAGACGAATACAGACGATCCAGTAAATACCCCGAAAATAGAAAAACACCTAAAATCAGGGACTTACAGACCTCATATTAGTAAACAAATTAGTAAACATTAGAAAATAGATACATCCAATAATTTCTAAAAAACTAATAGAAACAATGACTTGGAGAGGTGGCAGAGTGGTCGAATGCGGCGGTCTTGAAAACCGTTGACGGGCAACCGTCCGGGGGTTCGAATCCCTCCCTCTCCGCCATGTCTACTTGAGAAGATTCTAATTTTGGATTTCGTCAAATGTTGATTTCTGCCCAATCACTTATGGAAATATACGGGGAAGAGCAGACCCGTATCCTGGACTGTCGATATGTGCTCAGCGACCCCACAGCCGGTATCGGTTCATATCGACAAGGCCATATTCCAGGGTCTATTTACTTGGATCTCAGTGAAAATCTGTCGAGTCCCATCAGAGCTGGAACAGGTCGTCACCCACTACCCGCCGCGGACTCTTTTGCGGAGGCGATAGGCAAGTGGGGGGTGGCAGACGATTCGACGGTGATCGCCTACGACGATGGGCCAGGTGCGATGGCAGCTCGATGCTGGTGGTTGCTGCGCTGGTTCGGTCATCAATCCGTCTATGTACTTGATGGCGGTCTAGACGCTTGGGTCGAGCAAGGAGGACCACTTTTCGATGAGGTTGGGGCGTATCCACCTGCGCAGTTTACCGGTCGGCCGCAACAGAACCACTGGATTGACGCTGATACACTGATGCGGGCTATCGATGATCCAGACCAGTTGATCATTGATGCAAGGGAAAACAAACGATTCCTCGGTTTGGAGGAGCCAATCGACCGCATTGCAGGCCACATGCCCAGCGCTATTAATCGACCATTCCAGCACAATCTTTGGGGTGGTTGCTTCAAATCGGCCAAATCACTCAGGCAGGAATTTGTTGAACTGATCGGTGACGCTCCCCCTAGTCAGGTTATACACAGTTGCGGATCAGGTGTGACTGCCTGTCATAATCTTTTAGCTATGGAGGTAGCTGGGTTATCTGGATCGCGCTTGTACCCGGGATCGTGGAGTGAGTGGATTACAGATCCTTCCCGTCCCATCATCTCGATGATGTGATGCCGGTGTCTATCTGGCGAGAAGCCCGGCCCAGATTGGCAGCACCATGAAGCAGGCGCTGATGCGGTAGGTAGTCGCAGTTAGTTGTCAGTCTATTTCAAGGCAGAAAGAACCTTTTCCATGCTGTCCTTGGCATCGCCGAATAACATCTTGGTTTTATCCCGGTAGAACAAGGGATTATCGACACCCGCGTACCCGGTCGCCATGCTGCGTTTCAATACGATAGTTGTTTTTGACTTCCACACCTCGAGCACAGGCATTCCTGCTATCGGTCCTTCCAGGTCTTCTTGAGCCGATGGGTTAACGATGTCGTTTGCACCAATCACGAGGACCACATCCGTATCCGGAAGATCATCGTTGATTTCATCCATTTCCAGTACGATATCGTAAGGTACTTTTGCCTCCGCAAGGAGAACGTTCATGTGCCCCGGCATCCTGCCAGCAACTGGATGTATGGCAAATCTCACATCGGTATTGTTGCCGCGCAGCACCTTGGTCAGTTCAGATACGGGATGCTGTGCGTGGGCAACCGCCATACCATATCCAGGAACAATAACCACGCTGTTGGCTTCTCGCAGCAAATGAGCGGATTCATTGTGGTTGATCGAAATGACCTGTTGATCGCTAACCGGCGATGAGCTCGCACTGCTTGATGCGCCAAATCCTCCGAGAATAACAGCAAGAAAACGTCGGTTCATGGCGCGACACATGATGTAGCTCAGTATTGCACCACTGCTTCCCACCAGTGCGCCGGTCACAATCAGCAGGTCATTTTCGAGCATAAAGCCGGTTGCTGCGGCGGCCCAACCCGAATAGCTGTTGAGCATCGATATCACAACCGGCATGTCCGCACCGCCGATTGCCATAACCATATGCGCTCCGAATATAAGTGCCAGTACTGTGGCAATAATGAGTGGACTGAGTCCAGTCTCTAGGCCGCTCGCCGAAATAAACTGCCAGCCGAACCACAGACAGGCGAGTCCTATAGCAAGGTTGATTAGGTGCCGGCCGGGGATGGTAAGGGGGTGGCTGTTAATGAGACCCTGAAGTTTTCCGAAAGCAATAACCGACCCGGTAAAGGTCACCGCTCCTATCAATACCCCCAGATAGATTTCAATTTCGTGAATCGTCTTTTCTACACCCGAATATCCAACAGTAGGATCAAGGTAGGTCCCGATGCCGACTAAAACAGCCGCCAGTCCAACAAAGCTGTGCAGCAGCGCGACCAGTTGCGGCATAGCGGTCATTTGAACGCGGGTAGCGACTAGTGTCCCGATCCCGCCCCCAGCCACCATCAGAACGATGATCAGTGTGTAGTTACCCACCGCTGGGTTGCTGACCGTGGCTACGATGGCAATCGTCATCCCCAGGATTCCGAAGAGATTGCCTCGCCGAGCACTTTCCTGGTGGCTCAGCCCGCCAAGGCTGAGGATAAACAATACGCTGGCGGCAATATAGGCTGAGGTGATAATTCCGGCGGACACGGTTAGATATCCCTCCGGAACATTCGCAGCATTCTGTGGGTGACCAGAAACCCGCCACTGATATTGATACTTGCGATCAGTAGGGAAACTGCTGCTAACAGAACGACCATTGATGATCCAGCGTCAATCTTAAGCAGAGCACCGATCACAATAATTCCGCTGATGGCGTTTGTTACGCTCATCAGAGGAGTGTGTAGTGCAGGAGTAACATTCCAGATCACTTGCCACCCGATAAAGATGGCAAGAATAAACACTGTAAAGTGATTCATGAACGAACTGGGCGCAACAGCACCGACACCCAGGATAATCGCCATAACTACACCGAGACTGATCAGGGTGGTGACGGAGTTTTGTTTCTTGGGCGACTCAGCCGAGCCTGTGGTAACACTAGGAGGCGGAGAGGTGGGTTGTTCTACCGGGATCGCAGGTTCGATCTTCGGTGGTGGCCAGGTGATCTCGCCAGAGCGTGTAACCGTCATGGACCGTATAACATCGTCATCCATGTCAAGTTCGATCTGGCCATTTTTTTCTGGACAGATGTCAGTCAGAAGGTGTCGGATGTTGGTTCCGTAAAGCTGACTTGACTGTGCTGGCATTCTGCTGGGAAGGTCGGTATATCCGATCACGCGTACCCCGTTGGCGCTGGTCACCCGGCCAGGCTGGGTGAGTTCACAGTTGCCACCTTGCTCAGCGGCCAGGTCAACAATAACACTACCGTCCTTCATGGAATCTACCATCTCAGCCGTGATTAAACGTGGTGCGGGTTTACCGGGCACAAGGGCTGTAGTGATTATGATGTCCACTTCTTTGGCCTGTTCTGTAAATAGCGCCATCTCCGCAGCAATGAATTCTTCACTCATTGTTTTGGCATAGCCCCCGACCCCGATGCCGTCCTCAGCAAAATTCAGCATTAGAAACTCGGCACCCATGCTCTCAACCTGTTCTTTCACTTCGGGACGGGTATCAAAAGCACGAACGCTCGCACCCATGCTTCCAGCAGCAGCTATGGCAGCGAGTCCTGCTACACCGGCGCCTATCACCAGTATCCGAGCTGGCGGCACCTTGCCGGCGGCGCTGATCTGACCAGCGAAGAATCTGCCAAACTCACCGGCCGATTCTATGATTGCGCGATATCCCGCCACGTTAGCCATAGAACTCAGGGCGTCGAGTTTCTGCGCTCGTGAGATCCTTGGTACGGCGTCCATAGCCAGAACACTTGCTCCGGTATCCGACAGGCGAGACACAAGCTCTGAATTCTGCCCTGGCCATACAAAACAGATTAGGGTCTGTTCTTGGTTGAGAAGTGACGCCTCGTGAAGTCCGAGATCGGGGTGATCGGATGGGGCCCTTACCTTGAGTAGAATATCACTGGATTCCCAAATCTCCTCTGGACTGGTGAGAATCACGGCCCCGCTTTGGGCATACGCAGCATCTGAGAAACTCGCAGCTCTGCCGGCATTGGTTTCGAGTTTAACGTTGAAGCCCAACTGAATCAGGTGGGTGACGACCTCAGGTGTTACTGCTACACGACATTCTTCGGGATAAATTTCTCTGGGTATTCCTATTTGCATGCAGCTAAGTCGCACCTTCTATGTTGTTGCATCTTCTGTAAGATGCCCGCCCGGACACCGAGCACGAATCCGTTGCATTGTGGTGCCAGTGTATAGCCACAATCGATCGACAGGGACGGATCAATAGACACCCGGATACGCAGACAGCGCTAACCATATCGAATCACCAGAAAATCCGGTATCCTTCCCCTTCCGTAATTATAATTCATTCGAACCAGATTTATGGTGGCAGGGTCAGGAGAAATATTTCAGGATCTGAGTGATTGCGCCCGTCGAATTGAAGGGCTCAGGGGGTATCTTTGACTATGACAGTCGAAAAGAGCGTCTCGAGGAAATTCTGCTTCGGTTAGAGGACCCTACACTGTGGGATGATCCCGAAGAGGCGCAGCGCCTCGGGCAGGAAAGAGCCAGACTCGAAGAAACAGTGGGGCAGCTGGACGATCTGTCTCGCATGGCCGGTGATTTGCTTGATTTGCTAGAGCTAGCACGACTTGAAGATGATGAGGAAACGATAGAGGAGGTAGCAAAAGAATCTGAGGAGGTCAAACAGAAACTGGAGAAGCTTGAGTTTCGGAGAATGTTTTCCGGCGAGGCGGATGAAGCCAGCGCGTTTGTAGATATCCAGGCGGGTTCTGGAGGAACCGAGGCGCAAGACTGGGCAGAAATGCTTCTTCGAATGTATTTGCGCTGGTCAGAATCAGGTCGATACTCGGTAGAATTGGTTGAAAAGTCAGAGGGCGAGGTTGCCGGTATCAAAAGCGCGACCATCCATGTCAGTGGCGAGTATGCTTATGGTTATCTCAGAACCGAAACCGGTGTTCACAGGTTGGTCAGAAAATCCCCTTTTGATTCCGGAAACCGGCGGCATACGTCATTTGCCTCTGTGTTTGTCTATCCAGAGGTGGATGACCGATTTGAGATCGAAATCAATTCTGCAGACCTTCGAATCGATACTTATAGGGCAAGCGGTGCGGGTGGACAACATGTGAATAGGACTGATTCTGCGGTCCGGATTACTCATCTTCCCAGTGGGATTGTTGTGCAATGTCAGAATGATCGCTCTCAGCATCGTAATAGGGCAGAAGCCATGTCAATGCTGAAATCACGGCTTTACGAGGCCGAGATGCGTGCGCGGCAGGTGGAGCAGCAGAAACTGGAGGATTCTAAAGCGGATATAGGGTGGGGCAGTCAGATAAGGTCCTATGTTCTGGATCAATCTAGAATCAAAGACCTGCGTACGGGCGTGGAAACCGGTAATACGCAGGCGGTGTTAGACGGTGAGATTGGGCAATTTATCGAAGCGAGTTTAAAGGCTGGTCTATAAAGGTATTGAAGAGATAGAAACATGGTAAACGACATACATGACCAGACCGTACAGAGGAAGGAGAAGCTGTCCAGGTTGCGCCAGCAGGGAAATCCGTACCCTAATGATTTCCGTCGAGACAGCTGTGCAAAGGATGTACTTGAGCAGTGCGAAAAACTCAGCTCTGAACAACCCGAAACAAGAGGTGGCGAGGTTAAGTTGGCTGGACGGCTTATCTCCAAGCGTATTATGGGCAAGGCCAGTTTCGCTCATATTCAGGATGAGTCGGGCAGAATCCAATTGTATGCGCAGCGTGACCGGTTGCCTGATGGACAATACAACGATTCGTTCAAGAAGCTTGATATTGGAGATATCATTGGCGTCGTCGGTAAACCATTTATAACAAAGACGGGTGAGTTGACGATAGAGTTGTCTCAGTTTCAACTGTTGGTTAAATCGTTACATCCGCTGCCCGAAAAATATCATGGGCTGACGAACGTAGAAATTCGCTATCGTCAGAGGTATGTGGATTTACTGGTCAGCGAAGCTTCACGTGAAGTATTCCGTAAGCGGACAGCGACCGTCAGGTCGCTTCGCAAATTTTTAGATGATCGGGGCTACATCGAAATCGAATCGCCGATCATGCAGGCTATCCCAGGTGGTGCAAATGCGAAACCCTTCGTCACCCATCACAATGCGCTCGATCGGGATCTTTACCTGAGGGTCGCCCAGGAACTCTACATTAAGCGCTGCCTGGTTGGGGGCTTTGAACGAGTTTACGAATTGAACCGGAATTTCCGTAACGAGGGGTTGAGTACTCAGCACAATCCAGAGTTCACGATGCTTGAATACAACGAAGCCTATCTTGATTACATCGACTACATGGATTTGACCGAGGAAATGCTCAGAATGGTTGCCCAGAACGTCAACGGCACCACAAAGCTTGAATATGAAGGGCACAGTATCGACCTCGCTCAGCCTTTTGAAAGGCTGAGCATGTGTGAGGCTATCCTGCGGTATAACCCGAAATTATCCAGCGCTGATCTTACAGATCAAAATTCGTTGGCAAGCATACTGGCAACGCATGATCTTGAGGTCGATTCCGATTTGTCAGTGGGCAAGATGTTGATGCTGCTGTTCGAGGAGACCGTAGAGGATCACCTCATACAGCCTACCTATATAACTGGCTACCCGGAGGTAGTGTCACCGCTGTCCCGCCGCAATGACCATGATTCTTCCCTGACTGACCGGTTTGAGCTGTTTGTAGTGGGGCGGGAACTGGCTAACGGTTTTTCAGAGTTAAATGACGCGGAAGATCAAGCAACACGGTTTGAGCGGCAAGCCGCAGCAAAGTCGTCTGGGGATGAAGAAGCCATGTTTTTTGACCAGGACTACATCACAGCGCTGGAGTATGGTTTGCCACCCAACGCAGGCGGCGGACTCGGTGTTGACCGTTTTGTAATGCTGTTGACGGGGTGTTCATCGATCAGGGATGTGCTGTTGTTCCCTCACTTGCGATCTGACAGCAACAATTAGTGCGCTTTGATCTGTCCTTCTGATGCTGCTCTGATTGCCTGCGAGTCGCCATGATCCGGCCACTAGAACTGTTGATTGGGTTACGCTATACCCGGGCTAAAAGGCGCAATCATTTTATCTCCTTTATCTCGCTGACCTCGATTATCGGAATTGCGATCGGAGTATGGGCATTGATCACTGTTCTATCAATCATGAACGGCTTCGAAAGAGAACTAAGAGAAAGGATACTCTCCGTCGCATCACATGTGACTGTGAGTGGGCAGAACGGATGGCTTAATGAACAGGAAACAGTCAACCGCGAAATCAACAAACAAACGGAGATCCTGGCTTCGGCACCTTTTATTCTCGGTCAGGGCCTTTTGATGGGAGGTCGAATGGTCAAAGGTGCTTTGATTCGGGGCGTGCTGCCTGCACAGGAGGCTGGCGTTTCCAATTTGTCCGAGAACCTAAAACAAGGAAACTGGAATGCCCTCGAGTCTGGAAAATGGCAGATTGTTCTCGGATCCGAACTCGCCCGACAGCTTGGTGTTTCGGTGGGGCAGAAAGTAACTCTGGTTGCTCCGAAGGGTCAGATTACTCCAGCGGGGCTTTTACCCAGGCTTAAACGATTTACCGTTGCGGGAATCTTTGAACTCGGTATGTACGAGCACGATAGCGGTCTGGCGATTCTGCATCTAGATGACGCGAGTCGGCTATTCAAGACGGGGGCCTCAGTTAGCGGTTTGCGGTTGAAACTTCCGGACCTATACGACGCGCCCCGAATAAGAGATCAGCTTTCCAGAGCTCTGGGAGAGACGTACCGCGTAACTGACTGGACAATCCAGCACATCAATCTTTTCCGGGCGATAAAAATAGAGCGGCGGGTGATGTTCATCATTTTGCTGCTGATCGTTGCTGTAGCTGCATTCAATATCGTGTCTACTCTGGTCATGCTGGTGACTGATAAGCGCTCGGATATGGCTATTTTGCGAACCCTGGGATTGGGACCTCCTAGGGTGATGGCTATATTTATGATTCAGGGCACATTGATCGGCCTTGTCGGGACACTTATCGGCGGTGTCTCGGGCGTAATAACAGCTTTAAATGTAGAAACGCTGGTTCCCTGGCTGGAAAGTATGTTTGGTGTCGAGTTCTTTCCGTCAAGCGTATACGTGATCACCGATTTTCCTGCCCAGCTGAAGTGGGAAGATGTCTATCAGATAATTTCTATTTCGTTTGTCTTGAGTGTGGTCGCAACGTTGTACCCTGCGTGGAGGGCTGCGAAAACTGATCCGGCTGAGGTATTGCGATATGAGTAACCTCACTAGCCCGATCCTGGAGTGTGTCGGGTTGTACAAATCGTTTACAGAGGCAGGCGCCCTGGTTCAAGTGCTTAGCGGCGTCAACCTGACTGTAGCGGCAGGTGAAACTGTTGCGATTGTCGGCACGTCGGGCAGCGGGAAGAGTACCTTTATGCACTTACTGGGTGGGCTGGACAAACCAACACAGGGCAGCGTTGAATTATGTGGCCAGTCACTGACTGGTCTGAGTGAAAAGGCTATCGGGTTGCTTCGGAACCGGTCGCTTGGATTTGTCTATCAGTTTCATCATCTCTTACCGGAGTTTTCCGCTCTGGAAAACGTTGCAATGCCGTTATTGATTCGTGGTGAAACTCACACTTCAGCGTTGTCTCATGCGTCACTGTTATTGGGAAAGGTGGGTTTAAAGGCACGAGAACATCATAAACCAAGCGAACTCTCTGGCGGAGAACGGCAGCGAACCGCTGTAGCCCGCGCGCTCGTTGGCCAACCCGACTGCGTCCTGGCCGACGAGCCAACAGGGAATCTTGATTACGAGACAGCAAAGTCAGTTCAAGAGCTTTTTCTCACTCTCAATAATGAGTTTGGTACGAGTCTTGTCATGGCTACCCATGACCTTGGGTTAGCGCAGAAACTCGATCATACCTACAAATTGGCGAACGGAATCCTGCAGAAAATTTCTAGTTAGGCGACAGCTTGATTGCTTACCGATATTCACTAGAATGTAAACAGCAAAGATCAAGGACGATATCAGCAGGCAAGGATGCCTCGAATTTTTACCATTGCATTGGGCTATACAGCCGGCGCGCTGCTTATTCACCTGTGCGCTACAGTGACAGACCTCTTGTGGGCTTGTTGTGTAGTCTGTTTATTCCTAGTTGTAACAAGACGATGGTCTCGTTATCTGATTTGTATTGGTTTCGGTATTTTGTGGGCCACAGCCTATGTGCAATACCAACTCGATAAACGTCCCGATGCTCAATTCTTAAACCAGCCAGTTACAGCTGTCGGAGTAATAGACAGTATCCCGATTGTTAGAGCGAATCACACACAATTCGACTTTAATCTCGACCGCCTGACTGTTGGGACAGTCACAGGAGCCAGTCGGAGTAAGGTTCGCCTGCGATGGTATGGCGATCGACCGTTACTCGAGCCAGGGCAGAGGTGGCAGCTACAGATTAAGCTAAAGCCTGTTCGTGGGTATCGTAACGCAGGTACCCATGATCGGGAGTTGTTCTATTTCAGAAATCACATTCAGGCAACAGGTTATGTGTATAAAACAACCCCACTCCTGTTGGGAAAAGATGACTCATGGGACATTGTCCTGTTTCTCCGTCATCGTCTCCGGCTAAAGATTCAAGAAGCATTGGGAGGACAGCCCAGTCTAGGCATTATCTCGGCACTTGCTATTGGCGAGCGTTCAGGGATTTCCGCGGAACAATGGGAGATATTTCGAATGTCCGGCATAGGGCATTTGATGGCGATTTCTGGTTTGCACGTCGGTCTTGCGAGTCTTTTTGGTTGCCTCTTTATTAGATTACTATGGTGTGTAGGTCTGTTGTCGAGCGTAAAGACTCCACGCTCGCACCTGGTATCAGCGGGAGGCTTTCTGTTCGGGTTGGCTTATGCAGCTTTATCAGGTTTCCCACTCCCCACGGTAAGGGCGTTGACGATGTTATCGACGTATACAATTGTAGGTGCCTTGGCTAACCGGCTCCATCGACCTGAAGTATTCCTTGGGCTTGCTATGCTAGCGGTGGGCATACTGAATCCAATAGACGTGAGTTCCGCTGGGTTCTGGTTGTCCTTTGTGGCGGTATGGATAATCTTCCGTACGCATAAAGTTTATCGCGATAAATATCCGACATTGGGTCGCCCATCAACGGGTAGCGGGTCTATTAGGTGGGCGGTTCGCGATTACGTATTCACCTTATGTGTTATCCAACTTGCTTTGTTTATTGGTTTGCTGCCCCTGCAGGCTCTGTTTTTTGGAAATATCTCTTTCGTCTCACCTTTTGTAAATCTGTTTTATGTCCCACTGTTTGGGCTGTTGGTTGTACCACTGGTTCTGAGTGGCTGCTTTGCCTTGGTCTTTATTGATGAGTCGATTGGTGGAGGACTGTTAGTCGCCAGTGGCTGGCTGGTAACCCGGCTCATGGAGCCGCTGGCCGAACTTGATCAGTTCTATTTTTCGACTCTCGATCTGTCGAATAACCATCAACAACTCATCGTTCTGGGAATGTTGGTAGGCACGGGCATGTATGTAAAAAAGCTTCGTCTAATCCTTGTCATAATTGTAACGGTGATTCTATTGGCCAGCTCAACGCTCGCTTCTGTCCTTGGAGATCGTGAAGTACGGATGCGTGTCTTAGACATTGGTCAGGGGCTGGCGGTGCTGATTCAAACACGTGATCACGCCATGTTGTTTGATACCGGGCCAAGCTTTGGACAGTTCAGTACAGGGGAGCGAGTGTTATTACCCGTACTCAGGCGATACGGGGTCACCCGGTTGGATCGGATAATTATTAGCCACGTAGCGTCAGACCATGCGGGAGGACTGGAGGCTATATCAGTGAACGTGGCTGTGGACGATGTTCTGTCCGGGGAAGCTGAGAGACTCAAGGGTAGCCGACGATGTCGCCCTGGAGAGACCTGGTTCTGGAATGAAGTCGAATTCCGGATTTTGTGGCCTGCTGGTAAAGCTCGTCTGTCCTCCAACAATCGATCCTGCGTTGTCCAGGTCATTGCCGGTAATGGACGCATTCTCCTGACTGGGGACATCGAGGTCAAAGCTGAACAGGCTCTAGTCAGAGCCTACGGAACCGAATTACAGTCCTCGGTGCTGGTAGTCCCGCACCATGGATCGAACACCTCATCTACACTATCTTTTCTGGCTACTGTGCGACCGGAAATTGCGGTTGTGAGTGCAGGCTCGCATAATCGCTATGGACATCCCAGCCCAGAGGTAGTCGACCGATATAAACGACTGGGCATCCGCTGGCTTAATACCACGCGATACGGAGAGATCATTGTCAAAAGTGGTGACAAGGGAAACACGGTCCGTACCTGGAGCCAACATCAACGACGTTTCTGGCACGATTAATAGCAAACTCACCTAGATACTCCGAGTGAGCACGTAATTGTCGGTAGAATCAGAACCAGCACAGTAAATCAGGACGCGAGAGGTCCATTGGATGTTCGAACTAATTCGTAGCGGCGGGTGGTTAATGGTACCGATCATTTTGTGTTCGGTGATCTCTGTTGCCATCATTATCGAACGGTTATGGACTTTGAAGAAAGACAGTGTTGCACCCACTGACCTGGTTAGCGACATTGAGCACCTGCTGGAGCAACATCAACTAACCGATGACAGGCTTGAGGAGCTCGAACAGAGTTCGTATCTTGGTCGGATCCTCGTCGCAGGGTTGTCGTTTTCTAATCAGGTACCTACCGATATTCACAGAGCCATCGAGGAGGCCGGTCGGCACGTGGTCCATGAACTTGAAAAATACCTCAATGCGTTAGGCACAATAGCCGCTATAACGCCCCTGTTAGGGCTGCTTGGAACGGTGATTGGGATGATCAAGGTGTTTGCCGCAATTACTGCGGTCGGTGTCGGTAACCCCCAGGTTTTGGCGGGGGGCATCTCAGAAGCGTTGATCACAACCGCGGCAGGTTTATCGGTTGGTATACCAAGTCTCATGTTCCACCGCTATTTCAAGGGAAAAATTAATGAACTCACTGTCGATATGGAGCAACATGCTTTACGACTGTTGAACCTGATGCAAGGGGGACGGAAGTTGTGAGATTCTCCCAGCACCGTGAAGAAGAAGTCGGCATCAGTCTAACGCCGTTGATTGATGTTGTATTCCTGCTGTTGATCTTTTTCATGGTTTCGACGACCTTTTCCAAGGAATCTCAGTTGAATCTGCGGTTGCCCACCAGCGACCTTCCCTTAGAGACAACGCTGGAGGAAGAGGTGATTGTCATCAGTATCTCAGAACAGGGCCAATATGCATTAAAGCGCGGGAGCGATCCGTCTCCCAGGATGTTTAACGGTAATGGTGCAGGGGAGTTGTCCGAGCAGTTGTTAGCCCTTGTCACAGGCTGGAAGGATCCGGTCGTTATCATTCGTGCAGACCGTATGGCAACCCATCAGTCGGTCATGACTGCATTGGATGCTGCTCAGCGAGCTGGCCTTCTTAGGCTGACCTTTTCACTGCAGAAACAACTTTAAGTATCCCAACTCGGTTAACCCATTGAGCAGTCTGCGTATATTTCAGCGACTGCTTGGTTATGTCTGGCCCTATCGACTGGTATTTGTGCTGAGCATAGTCGGCATGGTTTTGGTTGCTGCTGCGGAGACAGGGTTTGCAGCACTTCTGAAACCGATTATGGACGGCGGATTTGTCGAACGCGATGCAGCCATTATCAAGTGGGCGCCAGGCATGCTGATTGTCGTGTTTCTGGTACGTTCGTTCGGATCTTTTGCGGATCAGTACTGTATATCCAGAGTTGCCCGTTATGTTGTCTATGACTTAAGGGCTTTGATGTTCGATCGCATGATCCGACTGCCAAGTCGATATTTTGATCAGCATCCATCGTCACTTCTGGTATCTAAACTTGTTTATGATGTTGAGCAAGTTGCAGTAGCTAGTTCCATGGCAATACGGATATTTATCAAGGACAGTATTTTGTGTATTGGGTTACTGAGCTGGATGTCATATCTGAGCTGGCAACTCACACTGGTGTTTCTTGTTGTCACACCGATTGCCGCATTCATAATGCAAAAAGCAAGCCGACGATTCAGGAAGACAAGTGAAGCCATCCAGCGGTCAATGGGTTGGATAACTCATTCGGCGAAAGAAGCATTCCAAGGGCACCGCGTTGTCAAAGCCTATGGTAGTTACGACCATGAAAATCAAAGATTTGAACAGGCAAATCGTGACAACAGGACGCAGTCTATGCGCAAAGCTCTGGTAGCATCGGTCAGTGTTCCGCTGTTGATATTTTTCGCCAGTGTAACTGTGGCGGTCATTATTTATCTTTCAATGAGTGGAGTCATCAAGTCGCTTGTCAGTCCGGGTACTTTTGTTTCCTATCTTGGTGCGATCCTGCTGTTAATGGGTCCAATCAAGCGGCTAGCCCGGGTAAACGAACACCTCCAGACCGGTGTAGCGGCAGCCGAAAGTGTCTTTGGGGTACTCGACAAATCGATTGAAGAAACTGGCGGCAGCAAGATTACTGACACAATCGTCGGAGACATCGAATTCAAGAATGTCACGTTTCAGTACGAAATGACTGACGACAGTGCATTGAAGGAGGTCTCGTTTCGAATCAACCGCGGTGAGACCGTAGCGCTTGTCGGCGCTTCGGGCAGTGGCAAGACAAGCATTGCCTCTCTACTGCTCGGATTTTATCGGGCTCAGCAAGGCGAAATACTGATCGATGGGACACCAATAGAAGACTATCAAATTGACTTTTTACGTTCCCAAATCGGTTTTGCATCACAAGAGGCAGTGTTGTTTGACGGCTCGATTGAAAGCAACGTGGCTTACTCGGCGGCTCAGATTGATAAGAAGATGCTTGCCGATGTGGTCGAAGCATCCAGAATATCGACCTTTTCTGAAAAGTTGCCGAATTCACTGAAAACGGCTATTGGGGAACAGGGTATTAGGCTTTCCGGCGGGCAAAGGCAGCGGCTGACCATCGCCCGAGCGCTCTACAGGTGTGCGCCGATTCTTATTATGGATGAAGCAACCTCTGCACTGGATAACGTTTCTGAGAGCAAGGTGAAGGAAGGCATCAAGACACTCTCGGCTGAACGAACAGTGCTGATAATTGCGCACCGCTTAAGTACGGTGGTCGAGGCTGACCGGATACTTGTTTTGCAGGACGGCAGACTCGTGGAACAGGGCACACATCCGCAGTTGCTGGAAATGGATGGTCATTATGCCGAACTGCATTTCCGCCAGGAGAGAGGGGAGCTTCAGAGCACGGATCACAATGCCTGATGGGCGCAGTCGCCAAATTGTTACTTAGGTCCTGGTACACCCCGACGTGGGTTACGCCGCTGTTCATACCTGTGAGTGTTCTTTATCGGGCTTTCATGGCGGTTCGAGGGCTGTTGTACCAATCAGGCGTATTTAAGATCCAAGATTTCGATGTACCCATTATTGTGGTCGGTAACCTGACTGTTGGTGGTACGGGTAAGACACCGCTGCTCATTCACCTCTCAAAGGAGTTGATGGCGCACGGATTCAAACCTGGAGTAGTGAGCCGAGGTTACGGAACTAAAGGACCCTATCCGGTCCAGGTTACCTCAAATACGGACGTATTGCGCAGTGGCGATGAACCACTGCTGATCGCCCGTAGCCTCGACGTACCGGTTGTAGTAGATCCGGATCGCGTGAATGCGGTAAGGGAAATCCTAAAAACAGGATCCGTAGATATTGTTCTGTCAGACGATGGTCTCCAGCACACTCGGCTAGGGCGCCAACTGGAGATAGTGGTCATCGATGGTAAGCGTGGACTCGGTAACGGCCTACTACTGCCTGCCGGTCCGCTGCGAGAGCCCCCAAAGCGGCTAAACACCGTCAATGTTGTGGTACGCCATGGAGGCACCCCCAAGCCCGGTGAATCTTCCCTGGAGACGAGTTTAGGGGCTGTGGTCAATATCAACGACGGGCGAGAATCGACTCTGGCATCTTTTGAAGGAAAACAATGTGTGGTCATAACCGCTATCGCGAACCCCGATAGATTTTTTCAGCAGCTGTCGGATGAAGGTCTCCAGTTCGAGTGCGTTGAATTTTCCGATCATTATTACTTTTCTTTCAAAGATCTGAAAAGATACCAAAACTCAACCGTCCTGATGACAGAAAAGGATGCTGTGAAATGTCAAGTTCTGGCCGGACCAGACTGGTGGCAGGTGGGTCAGAACGTCAGGACTGGCGGTCAGGTTGTTGAAACGGTGCTTCAAGTCGCAAAAGCCGGATCGATCGTATGAGTTTTTCCTATCATATTGTGATTCCAGCCCGCTTCGATTCGCAAAGACTGCCTGGAAAACCGTTGCTCGATATCGCAGGGAAACCCCTTATCCAGCGGGTTTACGAATGCGCGCAACAAAGCGACGCTGACTCGATTACCGTTGCTACTGATAACCAGGAGATCTTTGACAGGGTAGAGGCCTTCAGGGGCGTGGTTTACATGACCCGTAAGGATCACCTGAGTGGTACAGACCGCGTTGCAGAGGCAACACAGCTGTTGGGCTTAGCTGAGGATGCCCTTGTGCTCAATCTTCAGGGAGATGAACCCCTGATATCGCCTGTTTTGATCAATCAGGTAGCACAGGCCCTGGTCAACGCACCTGACGTCATGATCTCCAGCGCCTGTTGCCCGATCGAATCTCTAGCAGAGTACCAGGATCCTAATGTTGTGAAAGTCGTCCGAAATCAACGGCGACTTGCTGCGTATTTTTCAAGGGCACCGATCCCTTGGATACGCGATGAAGGATCTTCAGATCGCTCGGGTATGCGTTGGTCAGATGCCTATCGGCACTTGGGCATTTACGCCTATCGTGTGGGTTACCTCACCCGATTTTGTGAACTGCCACCTGCACCTACAGAACTGACCGAAAAACTAGAACAGCTCAGAGCGCTGTGGTATGGCGACGCCATAATGGTGTGTGACGCAAAAGAGATTCCGGGACCGGGGGTAGACACCGCGCAGGATCTTCGCCGAGTTGTCGAGTATTTCGAGTCACTGCCAGCGCAGATTGATAAAAACGACTGATTGACATGGTGATGGGGCCACTCATGGTGGGTGTGGAAGGGCAATCTTTGTCGGCCCAAGAGAACGACTGGCTGGCACACCCATCAGTAGGGGGAGTAATCCTTTTTAGTCGCAATTATGATTGCCCAGCGCAACTCACTGATCTCGTAAGCAGTATAAAGGCCATCAAATCACCGAAGTTGCTGGTTGCAGTGGATCAAGAGGGGGGGCGGGTTCAAAGGTTTGTGGTTGGGTTTACCCCTTTGCCACCGCAACATCAAATTGGTGTGCGTTTCGACAACGATCCCACCGGCGCCGAGGAACTTGCTTGGATTCTTGGACGGGTGATGGGTTTCGAATTAAGAGCAGCCAACATTGATATCAGCTTTGCACCGGTGGTTGACTTATATAGACGCGACAGCAGTGCTATCGGCGACCGCGCGTTTCATTCGGATCCAGATGTGGTAATCCGCTTAGCGGGTCGCTTATGTCGCGGTATGCGGACCTCCGGGATCACATCGATCGCCAAGCATTATCCGGGCCATGGAGGCGTCACAGCTGATTCTCACGTTACACTACCGCTAGATCCCAGGTCGATCGAGGCAATCAGTACCACTGATTTGAAGCCATACAGTGCTTATCGGGAAGTCGGTTTTAAGGGCTTGCTGACCTGTCATGTGATGTATCCAGCGATTGATAATCAACCGGCTACGTTTTCTACTCGATGGATTCAAGAGATTCTTCGCAATGACCTGAAATTTTCAGCCGCTGTATTCAGTGACGACCTAAATATGGCCGCCGCTCGCTCGATCGAGGATATCCACACACGCGTTTTATGCGCGCTTGCAGCCGGTTGCGACATGGTTCTGTTGTGCAACAACACGGCAGATATGGATGCTGTGCTGGAACGAGCCCCATGCCATGTTTCCTCAAACAGTAGATTAAGGCTTGAAGCCCTCTACGGATCGGAGCCGAAGAGTTCGACTCAGAACGAAATTGCAGACTGGCGTGGTCGCCTTGTCAATCTGGACTGAGCTTCTATGCGTCTCTGTCAGCACGTTCGATGTAGTCACCGGTGTCGGTGCTGATCCGAATCTTGTCTCCAGGTTTGACGAATGCAGGTACGGTGACACGTATGCCAGTGTCCACAGTCGCGGGTTTGCCTGATCCCGCAGCTGTCTGTCCTTTTACGACAGTTTCTGTATCAGTGACTGTCACGGTGACAGCCGATGGAAGCTCAATGCCAATCGGATTATTGTTGTAGAAGTTAATCTGGACTTCAGTGTTCGGTATCAAGTAACCTTTCTGTTCCGCGACCTCATCGCCGGCAATATGGAGCTGGTCGTAAGTTTCAAGGTCCATAAACACCAGATCATCTCCTTCTGGATAGAGATACAGCATTTTCCGTGGTTCCACGCGTGCTTTTTCCAACTTCTCGTCAGAACGAAATCGTTCATTCAGTTTCGTGCCGTCCGCAATGGCCTTCATCTCTACTTGAGCGAAGGCTCCGCCTTTGCCGGGCTTGACATGTTCCTTTTTCAAAATTCGCCAAAGACGACCCTGATGTTCAATGAGGTTGCCAACCCTTGCGTCAGATGCTGAAATCTTCATACTGATGATCCTGGAGAATGAGCGACGAGAGTTTAAGGCCTGAAGCGGTAGGCAACAACAGAATCGTTTAGCGGTTATGCCCGATAAACAACCAAAAGCAAGTCAAGACCAGCGGCTAGTTGCATCTAAGTGGTACGATCCCAACTGCCGAGCCTGTCCGCGACTGGCCAGTTATCTTGATGAAACCAAACAGGCTTTCCCTGACTATTTCTGCCGGCCAGTACCATGTTTTGGAGATCGGCGCGCAAAACTATTGATCGTGGGGTTAGCACCCGGAAAGCATGGCGCCAATGCAACAGGACGCCCTTTTACCGGCGACCACGCGGGTGTGCTCCTGTATCGCGTACTTCACCGCTATGGGCTGAGCAGCAAACCTGAATCCACAAAAAGAGGAGATGCATTGCAACTACATGGGTGTAGGATTACAAATGCAGTCAAATGTTTGCCGCCTGGAAACCGACCGATCGGATCGGAGGTTAGAAACTGCATTGGCTTCATTGGCGCTGAGATACAGGATCTTCCAAAAGGCGCTGTCATTCTGGCACTTGGACAAGTTGCACACGATGTTGTGATGCGAGTATTCGAGTTAAAGCTTTCGACTCACAAGTTTAGACATGGTGGAGAGTTGGCACTGCCAGATGATCGAATTCTGTTGTCGAGTTATCACTGCAGCCGCTATAACACGCAAACACGCCGACTTACAGAACAAATGTTCACAACAATAGTAAGCAGAGCCAAGCAACTGTCTGGACTTGTTTGAAATGGACAGCGAGTTTGACGGGAAGGCATTTTGCAAGACCGTGTCTCGGTTGCCCGGCGTTTATGTGATGCTCGGGCACTCATCTGAATGCCTGTATGTTGGTAAAGCAAAACATTTGCGTAACAGGCTTACCAGTTATTTTTCCTCAACCCCCCAGAGTGGGAAGATACAACGAATGCTTTCCAGGGTAGCCAGTATCCAAGTGCACATTACAAAAACAGAGAGTGAGGCGCTACTGTTGGAGAACACCCTGATCAAGGAGCATCGGCCTCGATATAACATTCTGCTAAAAGATGATAAGAGCTACCCGTATATTCGACTTTCCGAAAGCCATGACTATCCCGGACTTTCTCTTTATCGGGGCAGCCTTGACCCGAGAGACAACTATTACGGACCCTTTTCTAGTGCTGCAGCTGTCCGGGAGACCCTGTCGCAAATTCAGAAAATTATACCCGTTCGCCAGTGCCAGGATAGCTACTTCAGAAATCGGAGCCGACCGTGCCTTCAGTACCAGATAAAACGGTGTTCGGCACCGTGTGTCGGCAAAGTCGATCGCTCTACTTATCTTGCTGACGTGGCGGACAGCGTCTTGCTTCTGGAAGGTAAGAATGAAAAACTGGGCACTTTGCTGGAAAGAAAAATGGAGCAATCGGCGGAGAGTCTGGACTATGAATCCGCAGCGAGATATCGGGATCGAATCGCTGCATTGCGCAAAGTGCTAGAAAAACAGTACGTGTCCGGGGGGGCCGCCAATGCAGATATTGTCGTGGCAGTGGGTCGATCTGATCGAGGCTGCGTGTCGGTCATGAGTATTCGGAATGGTCAGAATTTAGGCATGCGCCATTACTTCCAGAAGACATTGCTGGATGAAACGACCAGCGAGATGCTGGCCGCAATATTGCCGCAGTACTACCTCAGAAACCCGATACCCAAAGAATTGATAGTTCATCCGAAAATAGACGGGGTCATAGAACTCACAAGAATATTTTCAGAAAAAGCAGGAAGAAAGGTAATCATTAAATCCAATGTCCGCGACTATCGAGCGCAGTGGTTAGAGATGGCCCTTCTAAATACGACTGAGAACTTGGACCGCCACCTCGCAAGCAAGGATGCGTACACGACTCGCCTGAAACAGTTGTCGACAGCGTTAGGCCTGGCAGTTGATCCAGTTCGCCTGGAGTGTTTTGATATCAGCCATACTGCCGGTGAAGCCACTGTTGGCGCCTGCGTGGTTTTTGATGCTGAAGGACCGGTCTCATCACAGTACCGTCGATTCAATATGAAGAGCGTTGAGGCGGGCGATGACTATGGCGCCATGCGGGAAGTGCTTCAGAGACGTTACAGGAAAGTTGTAGAGAATCAGGAAGCATTACCGGATCTGGTACTGGTTGACGGGGGTAAGGGTCAGTACCGGATTGCGCATGAGGTTTTGAACGAATTGTTATTGGGGGATATTCCGATCGTGGCAGTCGCAAAAGGGCGGGACCGAAAACCTGGAAACGAAAAACTCTATATATCCCGGCGAAACTCGGTGCTGTCGTTGCCAGGCAGTTCGGCTGGACTTCACCTAATACAACAAATTAGAGACGAAGCGCATCGGTTTGCAATAACCGGTCATCGGCAACGACGTGCTAAGAGGCGGACTTATTCGACCCTCCAGGATGTGCCCGGAATCGGTGCCATTCGCCGCAGAGCATTGCTGAAATATTTTGGTGGCCTCCAGCAGTTAAAGCGGGCGCCCGTTGAAGATCTGATCAAGGTAGCCGGGATCAGTAATTCACTGGCAGAAAAGATTTATCATTTCCTTAGACAGGACTGACCTTACATGTCCTGGACCATTCCAAATCTATTGACCTTGTTGCGGGTCGGATTGATTCCCGTGCTGGTTTTGATGTACTACCTGCCCATCAGCGGAATATACGTGGCTGGTGTTTTCTTGCTGGCCGGATTGACCGACCTGCTAGACGGGTATCTGGCTCGTACGCTGGCGCAAACTTCCCGGTTCGGTGAGTTTCTGGATCCGGTCGCAGACAAACTTATGGTTGCAGTAGTGCTGGTTTTACTTGTGAGTGATGATATTTTGGTATCTGAGTTGTTCAGCTCACAGCTGTTTACGGTAGTCACGGCGATTGTGGTCGGGAGGGAAATTGCTGTTTCGGCACTGCGAGAGTGGATGGCCGAACTGGGCAATCGAGGCGTGGTGGCAGTTGGATTTGTCGGAAAAATTAAAACCGCCTCCCAGATTATTGCGATCGCACTATTGTTGATGGGCCCTGAAGTTGACATCTTCCCAGTGTTGATATGTGGTGAGCTATTATTTTACGTTGCAGGAGGGCTCACGTTATGGTCAATGGTGGTGTACCTGAGGGCAGCATGGCCCGATCTCCGGGGGCGCTGATTGCGCCAGCCTTGGCGCGGGGCGATGCTGGTCACTACCTCATCCAAATTTGCGGCTCACAGACGCTCCAGAACTTGATACTACTGAATAAACGACATTGCGGGGTACAGCGTAAAGCCTGACTGCTGTAAAATGTCTCGCCAAGCAGCGGGAATAGCTCAGTTGGTAGAGCACAACCTTGCCAAGGTTGGGGTCGCGAGTTCGAGTCTCGTTTCCCGCTCCAAATACTTTGTTTCATGGCGCTCCCTTTGGGGGCAATGCCATAAAGCAGGTCACTTACAGATCAAGACCCGAAATCGCTCTGACCAGCTGATCAGGGAATTGTGGATGCACCGCATCGTGGTCTTGGTATTGGCATCTCCAGCCAGCTCTGCGACCACTGGCAACGAGTCACGTTCAGCAGATAACTAATAAAACTGTGCCGGAATCCGAGCGGATTCGGTTTTAAGGGAAAGCCGCATGACCGAGCTGACTGTCTTCAAGGATGAACGCAAACGGGCGTTCCTGAACGCGGAAGGGGCGGACAAGCCCTTGAAAAGTCCTGTGCCTGGCTCGATCCTGGACTGCGCGCGGGCATATCGTTTGCAACGCTTTCGCGATGAGATGGCGCGACAGGATGTGGCCGGATTGTTGCTGTATGACCCGGTGAACATCCGCTACGCGTTTGATTGTTCCAATATGTCGATATGGACTGCGCACAACCCGATCCGCTACGCGCTGGTCCTGAACGGTGGGCCTGGCATCATGTTTGAATTCAAGGGCTGTGAGCACCTGAATGACGGACTGCCGGGAGTGGACGAGGTGCGTACCGCGATCGGCTGGATGTTTATGTGCGCAGGTGACCGAGCCAAGGAGCGGCTGGTACCCTGGGCCGATGAAATCTCTGATTTGATTAGCCTATATGGTCGCGGCAATACCCGGCTGGGGGTCGATCGGCTAGAGCCTGAAGGCGTGCATTCACTTACCGAACGCGGGGTGCAAGTGATCGACGGCGGACAGATCACCGAGCTGGCACGGTCTATCAAATCCGCCGATGAAATCGAACTGATGCGCTGGACGATCCAAGTGTGCGAGGCCGGCATAGCCCGGATCTATGAGCATTCGGTGGCGGGGGTAACGGAGCAGGAGTTGTGGGCGCACTTGCACTTTGAGAATGCTCGGTCAGGCGGGGAATGGCTGGAAACGAAGCTGCTGACCTGCGGGCCGAATACGAACCCGTGGTACAAGGAGTGTTCGATCCGAGAATGTCAGTCGGGCGAGATGATTTCGTTCGACACCGATATGATTGGACCCTATGGATACTGTGCGGATTTATCTAGGAGTTGGACTTGCGGTTACCTGCCGATGGATGATACACAGAAGCAGCTCTATGTGGCGGCACGTGATCAGATCGAACACAATCTGGCATTGCTGGAGCCGGGGTTGAGCTTTTCCGAGTTCAACGCGAAAAGCTGGCCGGTTCCTGATGCTTACGCGCCCTATCGTTACTCGCTGGCAGCACATGGCGTAGGTATGGCCGATGAGTGGCCCGTGGTGCCGTTACATCCTGATTTCGAGGAGGCCCATTCCGGGCAGTTCGAAGAAGGCATGGTGATTTGCGTGGAGAGTCTGATCGGGGAACAAGGCAGTGAGAGCATAAAGTTGGAGACCCAGGTGCTGATCACGGCGGACGGCTATGAACGGCTGGACAGCTTTCCCTGGGAGATGTGAAGGCGCGAGGTGTAGCGAATCATGGCTATTTCACGAAGTGCTTGGAGGACTAGCCTATAATGGCAGGCTCGAAGAGTGGTTGACCTGCCTTGCCAAGGTGACTGTCGCGAGTTCGAGTCTCGTTTCCCGCTCTAAACTTTCTTCAAGCGATCAAGTTGCTATCCGATCTTTATGATTCAGCCGGTTTCGAGTTTATTGAGAACTAGAATCTGATGAGCATGGGGCAGTGTTTGTGTGGGAGTGTCACTTGGGAACTCGAGCCTGAAGCGTACGCGGCATTCAACTGTTACTGTAAGATGTGCCGTAAAGCGCATGGCACACCATTTGGCACCTATTTTTTTGCGAATTCTGACCAGTTGCGCTGGACGAGCACAACCGACTCGATTGTGTATTATCGCTCGTCACCAATGCTCATCCGAAGTTTCTGCGGGCACTGTGGGTCAGTCGTACCTTATAGCGGTAGTGATTCCAGTCGAGTTGTAACCCCGGGCGGTTGTCATGACCACGGTCGGCCAGCGGATTGCAATATTTTTACCGCGTACAACGCCCCATGGCATGAAATCACGAATGATCTACCCTGCTATGATCATTATCCGCCTGCAAGCGATTTGCTCGGGGTCGAGGAAGAACCGCTGGAGCCAGGCCCTGAAGGTGTTGTAAGGGGCAGCTGTTTATGCGGATTGGTTCAGTTCCACGTCACGAAACCATTCAAAGTAGCCCACAATTGTTATTGCACCCGCTGCCGTCGTGCCTGTGCCGCTGCACATGCCAGCAATGGATTTACGGACTTCGATGGGGTGGTGTTCATAAAAGGCAAGGACCAGTTAAAGACCTACAAACTACCGGAAGCACAGTTTTTCACACAGGTGTTCTGCGAGATCTGCGGATCCAAGATGCCGCGCCTTGATCCAGATCGTAACCTAGCGGTTATACCGCTGGGTTCATTAGATGATGACCCAGGCATCAGGCCGATGGATCATATCTATGTAGCCTACAAATGCGAATGGCATAAAATAACCGATGACTTGCCCGCCTACGAAGAGGGGCCATCGCGCTAGAACGATGATGAACAAACCTACCCGGGGGATTCATTCAGATTCTAAACCTGCAGACCTTGACCCGTTAGCCGCGGAGTGGAAACAACTACTTCAATAAGAGGCTGGGTAGTGAACATCAAAAGTATTCTTTAGGACTGCCCTTAAGCAGCACCGAAAGTTGTGAGTTTCAAAGTGAATTGAATTACGAATTATCTATTGACCAGGTAACCAGCCAATTTCAATCGCTGTTTGTGGTCCGACCGTTACCTGCTTCAAACTCCATGGGATTGAAGCTTCTTTGCTATTTATAGGTATACGACCCCCCATCACTTCTGCTTTCGACTGTGGGTAGCGCGGATTTAGTTTTGGTTCGGCATATCCGTCTGGATAGATAGGCTGTCCCGACTTGGGATCATATTTGTCGCTTGCGCCGACCGTGTGCATGATCTCATGCGCGATGATGACATTATTTGATTCAGACATGTGGACTGCAGAAAAGGCATGCACCACACCAATCAATCCTTTTTGGAGTCCCAAAGAATGTGGCAAGTATTTTAATTTCTTCGGGTCGTGGAAGAGGGCGAACACTTTGATATCGGCGCGAGGTTCGATTTGCCGCCGTTCTATGGTCCAGACCCAGTAGCGTAGCTTCAGGCTCCACCAGATCACGCTGAATGTACCGCCTGTCAGTGGTGGGCTGGGAGGCGACACAAAAAGGGGAGCGGCCACCCGGACGGTCACAGGTCGATCGAGCTCAAGGCCATAGGTCTGGCCTTGCCGCCTGAAGAATTGCTCGATGGCACTGAAGTGTTCCCGTTCAAGATTTTCGATATAGGTATCAGCCGCGTTGCTGTGATCGGCATTGATTGGATAAACCAATACCCATAGCGGCTCTTGCCAATCCGTGCTGTCTGTACGTGTGAGCCAGGCACCGCCACCGACCAGAATCAGGATGTAGAGGAGGACTACAATGCGAAAACGCCTAAACATGATCTAAAGTTTATTCAACGCTGGTTGCGAATGTTGGGTATTTATTAAGAGCGATGCATGGCATAATCATCCAGAGGATCTGTATAACTCATTGAAATATAGATCATTTAAGGTTCTCTCTGTTTCTCTTTTCAAGGTGGCGCTTTGCTCTATGGTCAGCATATTTAATCAGGTCGATGTTTTGGGTCATTGCCCATCTGCAGCAAATATATGTATCATCTCGCTATAGAGATACACTGGCTGACACGGCAAGTGTGTGAAGGATTGATATGGATATCAGACCTCTCGATACTAATTTTGGCGCCGAAATTGTCGGTCTCGATCTAAACGATCCAGTAGATAATGATACCCTGCGCAAACTGACCGATGCATTGTACTCAAATCGTGTCATTGTGATACGGGATCAAAATCTCGATAAAGCAACTTATTTTGAGTTCGGCCAGAAATGGGGCCATCCAATTCCGCATGTTTTAGACCACTTGAGAATGGCGGATTATCCGGCAATGATGGCAGTCGGCAACACTGAAGAGAAGGACCAGAACGAAGCGATTAGAAATGGTACTGCTCTATGGCATACGGACCAGTCTTACGAAGAGGCGCCGGCCAGTGCAACCATGCTGTATGCGATCAAGGTCCCTCAAATGGGCGGGGAAACACAGATCTGCAATATGGTCAAAGCCTACGAAGATCTGGACGAGAATACTAAGACACGACTTGAGGCTATGCAGGTCGCCCACCAGTATGGCAGAGGCAAACTCAGGCCAGAGGAATTCGGTGCCAGTCCTATCATGACGTCAGAACAGCAGGAGAAATTGCCGACGTTCTATCACCCCTTGGTGATGTCGCATCACATCACCGGATTAAAAGCGCTTTATGCGGTCGGACAGACCGCCTATGCCGTTAAGGGTATGGAGGATCACGAAGCTCTTGCACTGCTGGAGCAACTGAAGGATCACGTGTTGCAGGAAAAATATATCTATAGACATAAGTATCAGGTCGGAGATGTTGCGATTTGGGATACCTTTCAGACGTTGCATTCGGGGCGAAAGATTGATGTTGCCACCGATAATTCCGATTCGAGGCTTTTGTGGCGAATCAGCGTGCGCGGTAAGCCTATTATCTATCACTAAATTTGGGGTTCGAATTACCAGCTTAACAAGCCCTCGTTGATTGCTTTGATTTGAAGTGCCAGTGTTCTCGAAAATATCCGACACTGTGCGAAACTTCCTGCGAAAAACCAGAGCCCAGGCTGACCGGTGCGCATCCACATATTGCGCAATTCCTGACCCTCCTCATCAAATCCCCAGATAGGACCGCAGCGGTTTGAGACTTCCTGGCCAAACAGGCTGGCGACCAGATGATGTTGTCCTTTATAACCCGTGGCGGTGACCAGGAGATCTGCATCAAGGGTCTCTCCATTGTTTAGTTTGGCGCCAGCAGCAATAAACCGGTCAACATCCTGAAACTGAACCACCCTTATTTGGCCGTTTGCGATCAGATCGGAACATCCCACGTTAAAGTAATAGCCGCCGCCTCGTTCCAGATACTTGAATTGCCAGCCGGTGTTGTTCTTTCCATAATCGAGCAAAAACCCGGCTCCCGAGAGAGCATCGAGTAGCGGCTTATCGAATGTTTTTGCTTTTTCTGTCACCAATTGATGCATTTTGCGCAACACCTTAAGCGGTGTTGCGGCAGCAAGCAGATCGCAGTCTTCCAGCGATGGCCCTTCCTCGTACAGGGCATAGGGGAGCTGTGCACTGGGTTCAATGTTGACGACCATCGTTGGACTGCGCTGGATCATGGTGACATCGACCCCGTTTACGTAAAGATCCTGGGCGATGTCATGGCCACTGTTGCCGGTGCCCAACACCAATGCCTTCCGGCCCTGCCAGGCAATGCCGTCAGTGTATTCCTCCGAGTGGACCGTGGTGCCGGCGAAGTCTGTAAAACTGGGAATATCGTCGGGGAGATTTGGAATACCACTGACCCCTGTGGCCATCACGACATGTTGAGGTGTCAGCGTTTGTCGTCGCCCATCTGACGACCTCAATTCAATGGACCAACGCCGTTTGTCGGGGTCGTATTGCCCCCCGCCAACCTCGGTTGCTGTCCATACGTTCAGTTCCATGGCTTCCGCATACGTTTCAAACCAACCCGCGAGCTTGTCTTTGGGAATATAAGTCGGCCAAGTCGGTGGGAAAGGCATGTAAGGCAGATGATTCACCTGCACCTGGTTGTGCAGCGTCAGGGCATGGTACCGGTTGCGCCAGTTGTCGCCGACCCGGTCGTTTTTTTCTACAATGAGTGTATCCACTTGGAGCTGCCGCAACCGCGCGGCAACTGAAAGCCCAGCCTGTCCCGCCCCGACCACCACAACGCTCGGACTTCTTTCCTCGTAGCGGACGTCGATATTCCGGAGATCGAGCCAGTTGGGGCCTTCGAAATCTCGCGAATAGGTTTCACCACTTGGCCGATGGCGACCTAATTGTTCTTCGAAACCTTTTAATTCTTCCAGTTTGGTCAGCAACGACCACGCTTTGAGTTGACCCGAATTATTCGTATCAGGCGTCAGTCTAATAACCCCATGAGACCTGCCGACATTGGTCTCAAAAGAAAATATGGCTTCTATGACATCGACGCCTGCGCGGACCACTGGTCGGGGCGCTGCGTGATCTTGTGGAATCTGGAAACCATAGGGCCGAGTTTCTGCCGCCAGTGCTTGAATCAGCGCGAGGATATTATGGATTCCCGAGACTGTCTTGACGTGCCAGGTAACGGCGAGGAGGTCACGCCAGTGGCAGTCTTCATGGAATAGATCTTGCAAGGTGTCGGTGCTGGCCCGCGTGATCGTTTGTTCAAACAATTGTAGCCAGCGGCTGACGTGAAGCTCCCAAGAGTCAGTTTGTTCGGTTTTGGACGTCGAATTTATCATTGACGGCATGGCTTTGGTTAGAGGACTAGATTGCAACGAAGCGGGCTAATCGTCTGGGCTGGGTTGGTGGAGGATCTCATCCCGCACATACTGGTTGATTTCGGGTTCTTTGTAGCCCAATTCCAGCATCAGTGCCCGGTTATCGGCACCTTGAAACGGGGCAAGCTTTCTCACGCAAGTCGGTTGACCGGAATGCTGAACCGGTGGGCGAGGCACTCGAACGTCACCCAAAACCTCATCTTTAATTATAGTTAATATATTATTGTCAACTATTTGAGGATTGTTTATAAGTTCAATTCTAGTCAGAATTGGCGCCGAAGCGACACCTCCTAAATCGAATCGCTCAAGAATTTCTTCGCTTACCCACGAGCTGATCTCATCCGATACGATCTGGCGCCTTTGGGCTATATTTTCAGAGCGCGCCTGAGCTGTCTTAAATCGGGGATCACAGATCAGGTCGGGCCGATTCAGCGCGTTGCACATGCCTTCCCATTCTGAATCGCTGTTCGCGCCGGCCGTGATGTAGCCGTCAGCAGTTTTGAAAACAAGATCCGGGCTTTTCTGCGAGTGGGCAGGATCTTGTTCTTTCCCGACAAAGCTCAGACTGCCCATCGTCTCGGGCCACAAAAACCCAACCATGGTATCGAGCATCGCCAGGTCCATAGTTTGCCCTTCACCTGTTTTTTCCCGGTAGAACAATGCAGTCGTTATGGCATGCGCAGCAGTCAACGCTGTTGTTTTGTCACAGATGATCGTGCGCACCATCCTGGGGACACCGGTTTTTTGATCGCGCTGAACGTCAGCGAGGCCTGATAGTGCCTGAATAACGGGATCATAGACACGCTGATGAGCGTGGGGACCGTTTTTGCCGAATCCACTGATAGACAGGTAGATTATGTCGGGCTTCAGTTCCCTAACTCTGTCTTCTCCTAATCCCATACGCTCAATGACACCAGGTCTGAAGTTTTGTACCAATACATCGGCACTCTTGACCAATTCCAGAACCAGAGCGAGTCCTTTAGACTGCTTGACGTCGACACACATCGAACGTTTGCCGCGATTGCAGGTGAGAAAAGAACTGGTCATCCCCTTGTGCTTGGTACCCACCCGACGCATGTGGTCACCCGCTGGTGACTCAATTTTGATCACATCGGCCCCCTGGTCCGCGAGGATCATTGTCGCAATTGGGCCCGAAACCATTGTGGTTAGATCCAAAACCCTGACGCCTTTTAGGGGTTGGCTACAGTCGGAAATGTTATGTTTCAAAGGTCGCCCTTAGTCAGTCAAGTAGCAGAGTCTGTAGGCATCCTGGTAAGCCTTTCGAGCATGAAGTCTCTGCTGGTATCCAAGAGCAAGTGGCGATAGCTCGATTTTATAGCTGAGCGCCCAGTCGATACAGGTTAGCAAGAGAATATCAGCACTGCTGAGAACATCACCCATTAAATAGGGCTGGCTTTCCAGCACACCAGGAATAACGGCGTTAAACTGCTTCAGGAAATATTCCTTGGCAGAGTCCACGGCCATGGGTGCGCGACCGTAAATTTTGTGCAAGTCCCCATGTCGTCTCATGGTGTACAGGGAATGAGCGTCAAGCTCCATGGCTATAAATGCACTCCACTCATCCAATCGTGCTTTTCCGTACCTGTCATATGGCACGAAAAAATCCGGTGGCGTGTCAAAATTTTGAGTGACATAACCGAGGATCGCGACACTCTCTGTAAGGATCAGGTCGCCGTGCTGAAGGGTGGGAACCTTGCCCTTGGGGTTTATAGCCAGATACTCGGCAGTTTGAGTCTCACCTGTACGAGGGCCAATGGGCTTGGTTTCATAAGGCAGACTGAACTCTTGTAGCACCCAGTGTGCTCTCATCGCTCGCCCGGTGGTTGCTCCCCAGAGTATGATATTTTCAGTCACTAATTGTTTTTAGTATTACCGGCAAGATAATCTCGGGCAATAGTCCTACTAGCTTAATGCCAGCCTCGCGTGTATTCACTAATATTACTCGTTTAAGGTCAATAACCATGGACTAAATGGTTAGACCATGTTGGCAGTAAACAAACGAATTAAAGCATAATTGATACCACCGTTGAGTCGTTGTGGTGGAACTGCGTGCGGGCAAGTCGCAAGCCTGAATCCAGTTTGGTCGACGTTATGATCTATAATCGGCCCACCTGACCGTACTGTAAACATAGCCGTACGTCATCGGGCCAGACCCCAATAGGTTTGTTCTGCGGACTATTTCGGCTGGGTGGCAGAGTGGTTATGCAGCGGCCTGCAAAGCCGTGTACGTCGGTTCGATTCCGTCCCCAGCCTCCACTTTCTCTGGTGAACCCGACAAAAACACCCACGACCAGTTCTTTTTCGGCACTTCAGAGAAGAAGTCAAGCAACCGTAAAGGACGCGGTACTCGCAGGCCCAGCAGGGCCAATACAGTCTCAGATCCTGAAGCTGTTAGAGAACTATCCAAATGCGTTGGGGCGGAACTGTCGCCCAGGGCACCTGACTGGTTCGTCGCTTATTATCCGCCCGGAAGATTCCCAAATCCTCGTTTTATTTCACGTCAAACTTCAACGCTGGCTGCAACCCGGCGGACACGCGGACGGTGACGGTGATATGGCCCGGGTTGCACTCAGAGAGGCAATTGAAGAAACAGGAATACCCCAACTCGTGGTCGTAGAGCCAGCGATCGACTTGGACATCCACGTCGTCGAACCGCCCCATGAGGATGCTCATGAGCACCATGATGTTCGTTATCTCGTGCTTGCACCGGAAGACGCTCGCCCAGTAGGCAACTATGAGTCCACTGGATTCAAGTGGCTGGATCAAGATGAGATACACCAGATTAATCCAGATGACGGGTTTTTACGCCTGGTGGAACGTGGTCTAACTATGCTCTCCAGGCTACAGCTTGCTCGCCCTCACTGTAAATACTGATTCCAACACCAGTTGTTGGAGGTTATAACAGTGTCGTACCTCCATCGACCATGATCGTTTGACCAGTGATGAACTTTGAGGCGTCGGAGATCAGAAAAGAGATGGTGCCGACCAAGTCCTTGGGTTCCAGGTTAACTTGCAATGCCTGGTTTGAAGCGATCACTGACAATGCTTTTTCTCTTTTTTCACCCATGTACTCTTCGGTGCCTTCGGTGAGAACCGCAGTCGGGGCCACTGAATTAACCCGGATCCAGTCTCGGCCAAGTTCCCGAGCCAGGCTACGGGTCATGCCGATCACGGCAGCTTTGGACATTGCATAGTCCAAAGCATAGGGCATGCCATAGGTGGCCGCGAGCGATGAAATATTAATAATTGTCCCACCACCCGCCTCTTTAATTGAAGGCACACAGGCTCGGCAACAGTTCCATATACCTTTGATATTTACGTCCATCACGTTGTTCCACTGGGATTCGGTAATTTGATCGAAGCGCCCGCCTGAGATATCACCGTACAGGGCAGCATTGTTTACCAGAGAATCAATCCGGCCATAAGCTTCGATTGCAGCAGTGGCCATATCATTGCAACTGGAAGCATCAGTCACGTCCAGATGTACACCTATCGCGTGGCCACCTGCTGATTTCACTGATTCGATGGTATCGCCAGTGTCACGAATGTCGCCTGCGACAACGTTGGCTCCCTGTTCGGCCAAGGACTCACAATAGGCGCGACCTAGACCCCGTGCGCCTCCGGTGACAACGACAGTCTTTCCAATCAGTTCCATCCTTTATCTCCCTTTTCTCTGTGGGATTTGTGTTTGCCTGCGATTTGGGTGCCAGATGCAGCAAGTGCAGGTTGTTCGGTCATGTGTCCCATGATGGGAGCACCCATCCACTATAGTACCGATAAGTTGTCAGAACTAGAATAGGTGTTTGAGCAGTCGGTGGGATCATCTGGTGGGGAACCCGAGAAATGGCGGACTTTGTTATACGCAATACATTGATTGTCGATGGTACTGGAAACCCTGGTTTTCACGGCAGTGTCGCTGTTGAAGGTGGCCAAATCGTTGAGGTTGGGGCTGTTACCGTGTCAGCTTCTGTCAGCGTAGACGCCGAAGGCCTGGTTCTTGCACCTGGGATTATTGATAGCCATACGCATTTTGACGCTCAAATTACATGGGATCCGATGGTGTCCCCGTCGATTGCACACGGCGTTACGACTGTCCTCATCGGCAATTTCGGTTTTACGATCGCTCCGTGTAAGCCAGAACACCGGGACGTAACCATGCGCAATCTAGTGAGGGTGGAAGGCATGTCCCTCAAAGCAATGGAGTTAGGTATCGACTGGGGGTTTGAATCCTTCTCGGATTATCTCGATCTTCTCGAGACCAAGGGTGTGGGGCCAAAGGTTGGCGCGTTTGTTGGACATTCTTCTGTACGTACCTATGTAATGGGAGATGAGGCGGCGCACCGACCAGCGATGGAAGCGGAAGTTGAAAGCATGCGAGAGATCGTGACCGACGCGCTAAAGGCGGGGGCTGTCGGCTTTGCAACGTCTACATCGCCATCCCACAATGGTGCTGATGGTTCCCCCATGCCGCCTCGTTTAGCGGAAAAACAGGAATTAAGACGGCTGGTGGGTGCTTTGGGTGAGCAGCGAAAAGGAGTATTCATGCTCACAAAAGGTGGGACGACACCGGTACCGTTTCTGAAAAGCTTGGCGGCCGGCTATGCAGTCTGATTCGGAGATTCACTATAAAGAATTGCTTTCAGACGAGTCGTTTCGCTCGAAAATCCGATCCGAACTTAAACAACCCGCAGTGGTCAGGCTGTTCAATGGAGAATGGGGGGAATTAAAGGTTCTCGAGGTGATTCAGGATTCAAATCGTCATTTCGAAGGCAAATCGATTTCAGAGATAACCCATGAGGCCGGCGAAGACCCACTTGATTTCCTATTAAACTTGTCTCTACAGGAGAATCTTGAGACCACGTTCCTTTCGGTGTTGCTGAACTCTGACGAAATCGCTGTTACAAAACTTTGGGCTCATCCCTATTCCACCATCGCCCTGTCGGACGCGGGTGCCCATTTAACATTTTTTTGTGACGCTGGATTCGGACTTCATCTGCTAGGCTATTGGGTTCGTGACCGGCAGATCATGTCACTGGAAGAGGGCGTTCATCGACTGACGGGGCAACCAGCCCAGATCTACGGCATCCCCGGTCGAGGCTGTATCGCTCCAGGCGCGCATGCGGACTTGTTGTTGTTCGATCCCAAAAGAGTCGGCCGTAGTCGGGCTAGACGAACTAATGATCTGCCCGGTGGGCAGCGCCATTTAACCACTGATCCGCAAGGCGTTTATGGTGTTTGGATCAATGGACGTCAAGTTTGGGGGGATACCGAGCCAGTGGCCATAGATCACTATCCTGGCCAAGTACTTAGAAAATTTGATTCATAATGAAGACCATTGGATATTATTTATCAGTTGTCTCACCCTGGAGTTATTTGGGACATAGACGTTTTTACGACATAGCCAGGGCGCATTCAGCTGAAATTCTGTACCTGCCGATCGACTCTTCCATCGTATTTCCCAAGACAGGGGGATTGGCACTGAAGGACCGATCACTGCAACGAAAGCGTTATCGAATGCAGGAACTACGCCGATGGCGTAGTCACCTCAAGCTGGAACTTAACCTGGAACCCAAGTATTTTCCGACTGATCCTAAACTAGCCTCCTGCGTAGTTATTGCGGCCATAGAAGCAGGTCACAACGTTACCGAGCTTGTCTATGAACTGATGCGGGCCGTCTGGGTGCGTGAAGAAGATGTGTCGGATCCTTCGGTCATAAAAAGTGCGATTGAGCGGTCTGAAGGGAACGTAGCTGAATTGCTGTCAGCAGCAAATCAGCTCCATGTTCAGAGTGTTTTTTCTGAAAATAGCGAAAGAGCTGTTACTAAAGGCGTGTTTGGCGTCCCCAGCTATGTTGTCGGCGAGGAGGTATTCTGGGGACAAGACCGGCTCGAGTTCCTGGATACGTTCTTGAACGACGACTTTGCTTAACCGACGATTTATTTGTATCTATGATGATGACTAGTAAAAGTTTTAGAGTGATTACGACAGGCCTTGAATTTCCAGAAGGTCCCATCGCGATGGAAGATGGGTCCATACTTGTGGTCGAGATCAAGCGCGGAACACTGACCCGGGTATTGTCTACCGGGGAACAGGAAATTGTTGCCGAGCTCGGTGGAGGCCCAAACGGGATAGCTATTGGGCCCGGTGGAAAGTGTTTCGTCTGTAACAACGGCGGTTTTGAATGGCATTCGGACAAAGCCGGTAAACGGCCTACGTTGCAGTCTGCTAGCTACAGTGGTGGCCGGATCGAGGTTGTCGATCTGAATACCGGTTCAGTCGAGCTGCTCTATACGGAAGTCGATGGGGTTTCTCTGTCCGGCCCGAACGACATCGTTTTCGATGGACAGGGCGGGTTTTATTTTTCGGATCTGGGTAAAGTTCGAAGACACGATCAGGATCGTGGCCGGGTGCTGTACGCAAAAGCTGACGGTTCGTTCATAAGAACTTTGGCCGCCCCGGTTGAGATGCCCAATGGCGTAGGCTTATCGCCGGATGAATCGACTTTATATGTGGCAGAAACCCCAACCGCTCGCCTTTGGGCATTCGATCTGATAGCGCCTGGTCGTGCCCAGAAACTGCCGTGGCCCTCGCCACATGGTGGCCGATTTATTGCGGGATCGTCGGGCTACCAGCGGTTTGACAGTCTGGCGGTTGAAGCAGATGGTCGAGTGTGTGTTGCAACACTTGTGAACGGAGGTATCAGTGTTGTCTCGCCTGATACAGGTTCGGTAGAGCATATCCCATTCCCCGACCCGTATACCACGAACGTCTGTTTTGGCGGAGATGGCCTAAGAACGGCCTACATTACCCTGTCGCAATCTGGCCAACTGATCGAGGCCCCCTGGCCTCGTGCTGGACTGGCTCTGAACTATCTGAATAAATAGTATTCAGGTTCGGTGGGTCGTCCAGTTTGTGCCGTGGTAGAGAATCTGTCGTCGTATTTCTTCAGACTCTTTATGAAAAGCCACAGCGACTGGGTCAAAGTCGTAACGTGGTTCGGGTTCCAGCTCAAAATGTTGGTGATTATCTACGCCTCTGACTAGGGCTGCACTGTCCTGGTCTGAATATTGTTGCTGGGTATCCGGAGGTATGTACCTTATCGCCAGGCCAACCCTTCGATCGTCAGTTTTATTGGGATAGGAGGCGTGCGCAATACGAAAAGCAAACAGGACTGCTTGGCCTGTATCAACTACCAGATTGACTGCCTTATCCTCATTAATGTCATCTATGGATTGTCCCCGGGTCAGCATATTGTCGTTATGATAGGTTTCTTCATGGGCCAAATCAGGGCCGAGGTGACTGCCAGGCAACACACGCATGCAACCGCTTTCTATCGTTGAGGGAGAAAGAGCCACCCAGACCGTGACCAGCTTGTCAGTATCCAGACCCCAATACTGGCTGTCCTGGTGCCAGGAAACGAACTGAGGAGAGTTGGCCTCTTTGATCCACCAATCGGTCGACCAGACCATGATGTCGGGGCCGATAATGTCCTCCACCACATCAAGTATTCTTGGAGACCGGATCAGGTCAGAGAGCCACTTGAAAAGCAGATGGTTCTTGAACCGAAGTGATCCCGTTAATACCCCGTCGTTTTCTGCTTCAAACGATTCCAAGTTGGCACGAAGGTGTAGGGCATGGTCGGCAGATAGGACCGGAAACGCTGGCAGAAAACCAGTTTCTTGAAACTGACTGACTTGAAGATCAGTAAGATTTTTGCCCATTGATGCAATATCCCAGCGATGCCCTTGAATCCAGAAAGCAGCTTTCAGGCCAATGAGGACTTCCAGTTTTGTTTAGATTCTAATAGATTTACGGTTTTGGTGATCAAAACAAGGTCTGATGATTAGAAGAATTCAACCTAAAGCAGTACCAGGATCCGATGCCCCGTTCAGCCAAATCGTATTGGACGACTGTTACGCCTATCTTGCAGGGCTGGTCGCGGCGGATTTCCCGAAAGGCGCGGTAGTCCTCGGGGATGTGGGTGCGGAAACGCGAGCCATTATGGGGGCCATTTCTGCCATGCTGAATGAAGTCGGGCTAACCCTCGAGGACGTTGTAAAAGCTGAGGTGCATCTCGCCGACTTGAGCGACTTCGATGCTATGGATGCCGCATACCGAGAGTATTTCCCTCCTAAGGTTTACCCAGCCCGCACAACAACTGAGTCGCCTAAACTGTTCGGCGGATCAAAAGTAGAGGTCACTGTACAGGCTCGGCTCCGAAACGCGCCGTAAAGATTCAAAACCTCAAACCAAAAGACATGAACTGGAGAAAGGCATGAATTGGGATTGGCGCATAACCATATTGCTAATTTCTCTACTCTGGATGGCATACGCGCTTATACAGATGTTTCAATGAATACCGCCTACGTTTTATGGCACCTTGCCAACCGCATCAGGTGAACCCGGCCAATGATGGCAAAGAAGAAACTAAATCCTCCATTCGACTGGGAATCCTGGTATCAGGCCTGTGGCGGGCGCGTTGATCACACACCCCAGGCGAGCAAGATTGTTGCCAAAATATATAACGAACAGGCGCTAAAATTTACCGGTTTCGTAGAAAGCACTACTCGCCCATTTGGCTCGCCAGATCAGGCTAGTAAATTTGTCAAAACTGTGGCAAAAGGCGCGGGCGCAGCAGCTGTGGGGATAGCCAAAATCGAACCTAGTGATGTCTATGACGGTAGGTCTGTCAATGAGACTTACGCCATCGCTATTGGACAACGCATGCTGTGGAAGCATTTCCAGACCGTACCCTCACAGGAAAGTGGTGTGGAGTGTTGTCGTGTCTACTATGATTTGGGAGCAATTTGCATTGCGGTTGCTGATGCCCTTCGTGAGCGCGGATATCCTGCTAGGGTAGAGGACCCAGTAGGCGATTCTGATTTAATGCACATACCCATTGCCCTGAGGGCTGGATTTGGCGAACTCGGCCGACATGGTTCTATTATTCATCCGGAGTTGGGGCCGCTTTTCAGATTGGGAACTGTGGTCACCGATCTACCCATGACGTGTGATGAACCGGTCGATCTTGGTATTGCAGAATTTTGTGATCGTTGCAAAGCGTGTCAAAAGTATTGTCCTGCTGACGCGATACCTGAGGAGAGAAACCCAGCAGCTGGAGTTGATCCCATTGGGAAAACACGCTATGTGTTAGATACTGGACGCTGTTTTCCTTACTTTGCTAGACAGCACTACTGTTCAATCTGTTTGGCGGTCTGCGCCTACAAGCACAAACAGTGGGCGCAAGATTTCACGGGCGAGCAGACCAAGTTGAGCCCAACAACGTTACTAAAAGATCCTCCACCTACGGTTGATCTGTCACCATCGACCCGGGTGCACGATTATCCAAAGCTCAAAGTATTGTACAACCGAAGCAACCCAGACCGGTAAGCTGTCTGAAGCACTGCATTAAATTACCCGCAATCTAGGTTAGACAGAAAACATAGATTGCGATGTGGCAACATCATTAGCTAGCGATATTGGTGCCAATTGTCTGGAGCATTTCGGGTGTTGGAGTACGGTTTATGGTGGGTGCAACGGTTTGGCAAATCAATTTCTACCGTTTGCTGGCGCTCAGGATGTTTGTATTTTGTATTTGCTCTTTCGTTACCGTGGTTGCTCGGGTACTCGGTTATGGGTTTGTTGTCTTTTCCGCTCGAGAGTGAGTTCGCTGCTGGTGTGGCCCAGATGATCGGAAAGCTCGTTAACTGATTGCGAATCGCATCTCTCGGGGCAAGTTTTTCTCCAGGGCACGGTGCTAAAATCTAGTCAGTTATAGGGAGCTATTACTCAGTTGGAGTGCACGGGCAGTGCACCATAAATTATATCCAACTGTAAATGGTAGAAAACCCTTTAAAATCAATGCGGCCCGGGTGGCGAAACTGGTAGACGCAAGGGACTTAAAATCCCTCGGCCGAATGGCTGTGCCGGTTCGAATCCGGCCCCGGGCACCACATAAGTCTGTGTATTAAAAGACTAACTCTAATTTTCTGAGCTTAACCCCAGAACATTTGTGGCACCGCTGTGGTGCAAATTCAGTGCATCAGATTAGTTCACGGAACCAGCATATGGTAACCGAGCGACAAATCCATACCAGATATTTACAGCATCCCCGTCGGTCCAATTCCAACGTGGCTCATCTGGACTGGTTATGACTGGTGTTGGTCAGCGAAAGAGGGTCGTTGGCCCTCCGAAAGAGGTCCCATAAGAACGTTTTCTGGATAGGAATTCAGAATCTCACGACGGCCGATGATATTGTTCTTAGTGAATGAGCCTTGAGGTTTAGGTTCTTTCCCCCATAGCTTCTTCGAATACGACCCTCGGACCAACTGACCTGACCCTGTACCAACGGATTGTTGCGCTGCAGCTGGAGTGTAGTCATTGACGAGTGCAAATCGCCGTTTCCAGGAGTTGTTTGAACTCGAGCCATGTATGGTGTTGCAGTCAAATATGCCAACCTGGCCTTGGCGCAGAACCATGTCGATTGCATTAGATTCATCGACGTGACTGACTCGTGCGACCTGCCGTTCGGCGTAGCTGGTTAGGTGAAACGGCTCGATCTGCTCATTCGATCCTGGTATGACCCGAAGACAACCGTTTTCAGTTGTCGCATCGCTGATTGCCACATAAACAATTACGAAAGCAGGATTGACCTGAATACGGGCAGCATCCTGATGCCAGCCGTAATGTGTTGAACTGAGTGGTTCCTTTATGCGGAAGATGGAGTTAGTCAGCAAAAGGTTGGGCCCAATGAGCTCTGAAATGATATCCAGCAGCAGTGGAAAAGTGCTGAGCTCATAAACCCAGTCAAAAAGTAAATTGCACTTGATATCCAGTGCCCAACTGACGTCATCCGGATGGTGATGTTCGAACTCTTCCGTGCGGCTTCGGAATTCCTCGCATTGTCTGACCGAAAAAACATCGAGTCCGGCGAGAAACCCATGTGACTGGAACTGCTGAAGCTGAGTTTCTGACAGAATCTTGGCCATAATGAGGGTGTAGATCACGATGCTCCCAAAGTCAGATGATATCAGGCATACCGACGGTGAGGTTCGGTCACGATCGCAGGTATTCAATCCGGTGTCATAGTTCCGGTTGGTGACGGCAAAACGATTACTATCGCCGCCGACGATACTGCAGAATCTGCTGCAGCCGCACAGCCCAAAATTCAGTCGATTTTGGGTCAGCTGGCAGGCATGTTGACTGCACCTCCTGAGGTTCAGGAGGGTCCGGTCCTTTTTGATTTCTTTTAGTTCGGCGTCGCCGGAATATTCTTTAATGTAAAGCCCCGCCGAGTGCGGGGCTTTTTCATGCCGACCTCCATGCTTAAGAATGCGGTACGGATATATCCCGGATAGCAGTCAGATAATTCATTAAAGCAAACGGGGCATACTGATGTACGCCCCGCTCATACACACGTTCTGTGCGAGGTGGATTCTCGGCGTCGCATCGACGTCTGATGCAGTTGCTCTTTCACCGAAGCGCTACAATGACGCCGTACTCATGGCCGAACTTCGTATGCAGTCCGGCCGGGGTCTGCTATGACTGGGTAAGCTGTTCAGTCAGTGGGCTGTGGATTACTAAGCTATCCCGCCCAGAGGAGTTCACCCCGATGTTACTGATCCACGGCGCCAGCCAAGCCAACCCTCAACGGATTGTGCCCAGGGCGCCTATTCAAATCCTGATGTGGCTGCTGAATCTGATGGGTGTTCTGCCGCAGAAGGGTCCCTTCTATTCACTGCATTAACCCCTTCGAGTCCATCGATGACTCGAGACAGCGTCTCAATCAATTCTGCTAACAACGGATTCGGGTCGGCGACCAGACAATAGATTCCAACCTCTACTGATCCTAATTTGGGCCATCCTGCTGCTTCACTAAGTGGAATCAGGCTGCTTTCTGCCGATTCCTTATAACCAATATTCAATGCACTGAGTGGCAAAACACCGACGCCAAGTCCGCTTGATATTGCAATCTGTAACATTCGGGGAAGCGGCGACTGGTAAGTCTCTCGCCAGGATCGACCCTGGCTATTTAAAGCTTCGAGGGCACGCGTCCGGTACGGGCTACCCTCCGGGTGTAACACTAGGGGAACGCTTTCGTCAGATGCCAGATCGAGTTCCCTGGCCGCCACCCACATCAATTCAATCGACCATGTCTGGCGAGCATGCTCTTCAAGACCCCACGCCGCTGCTGCTATGATTACGTCTAGCTCACCCAGGAGCAGCGCTTCGACCAGCAGATCGCTTTCGTCACAGCGGATGGAAACATCAATCTCGGGATGTTTCTTCCAAAAGTGCAGTGCTGAAGTCTGCAAGCTTTCGATGCAATTAACAGGCTCAGATCCAGGAACTCGCGTCACGACATAAAAGATTGGCAGTCCCAAACGAAACGTCACCGCAGCTGGGCGAACGCTCGTAGACGATGTCAATTTCATCGACTCCTGGTAATGCTTGAAATCGTCGCTCGACAGTGGCTGGCTATAGTGAAATCCCTGTCCGATCTGACAGCCGAGGCCGTGCAAACGCTGCGCGTGTTCAAGCGTCTCCACTCCCTCGGCCACGATCTTGAGACCGAGACTACGGGAAAGTTGCACGACAGCCCGCACAATTGACCAGTTATCTCGTTCGGTGCTGCGAACAAACGCCTGATCAATCTTTAGTTTGTCGATCGGTAACTTTGTGAGATACGAAAGACTCGAATATCCCGTACCAAAATCATCCAGTGCAATCTCGACCCCGAGATTTTTGAATGCATTCAGGATGTCGATGGTCTGCTCGATGTCTTCTGCGAAAACAGACTCGGTAATCTCAATACCCAGTCGTTCGGGCGGTAGATTCACATCTTCGAGAATTTTCCGAATCTGTTCGACTAGATCATGTTGATGAAACTGTATGACCGAAACGTTGACCGCTATGGGGATCGGGGGTTGGCCTTCATCCTGCCAGAGCTTCGCCTGTCGGCAGGCTTCCTCGATTACCCAGCGCCCAATTGGGATGATCAAAGCGGTTTCTTCCGCAAGCGGGATAAACTCAGCCGGTGAGATCATTCCTTTGTCGGGATGGTTCCAGCGCAGTAATGCCTCGGCCCCAACAATCTGCTCGGTTTCAAGATCAATTTGTGGCTGGTAATGAAGTTCAAGCTGTTGCTCTTCCAACGCCACTCGAAGGTCGTTTTCTAGTACCGGCCGGCACGCTCTATTTGGTTGCGGACGAGTCACGAGATGTGTATTTTGAAAAGGTCACAATATGTATGTCTCCCAGTCCTTTGAATCGTACCACGTCTATCCCGAACCTCACGTCAGCGACCGACCGATTCTGACGGGGTACAGTCGATGTTGAACGAGTCAACAATCATTGCTTAATGGCACATCAGTAAGGCTTGACAGCATTGAAAATGTGAAGATCGTGCATGCTATCACTCAAGAAATGAAACAAACCGTCTTTAGAGTAGACGAGAAATTGCATCGACCACTTGAGGCTGTAAACGAGCAACTCAGCCAGAAGTTGAAGGAGCAAGCGGTTTATGCAAAATGGTTGGGTTGGAACTTGGGACGATTAGTTGTTCTCGGTGTGTGGATGTCTCTTCACGGAAAATAGATGCTGGGCTGTTTATGTCACCGTTATTTTCGTTCGGTGCAACGTTGGTGCAATTCTGACTCCAACTCTGCTCATATTCATTCACACTAACACCAACCGAAGAGGGCGGTAGTTCTGTATTCGTAAGGGTTTCTGTGAGTCAGCAGGTGTAGTCCTGTAGAATCAGTGGGACTTAAAATCCCTCGGCCGAATGGCTGTGCCGGTTCGAATCCGGCCCCGGGCACCATTACATTGCAGGGGCGCTGAGTGTAGCGCTCCTGCCTTTATCAATTAACCATAACGGTATGGTCGGCCGGCTTTCTCCATGGTCGCATTGTAGTCTTTAAAAATCTGAACAACTTGTCTGACGTCAGACACAGTCCAGTATGTTGGCTTGCCAAAATGAAAGGGGCAACTACTTGGCTTTTCGCAGTCGCTCTTTTAGCGCTGTCAGGTCGCGTCATCGTCCCAACTTCCTTTGCATATTGTTGAGGGTGAAACTACAGCTTAGCGCTAACAGTAAGGAATATCGATTGCAATGCTTTAGTGGCCCGGCACTCGGCAGTAATAGAGTGAGTTGAGCTGCTGGGCCGAGTCCACCAAAGCCCGGTGGATTTATTGTCTTGTTTCTGGTGACGACGCCTCCAGCGCACGGACTTGTCGTTTCACTCGCCGGACCATCGCATAAACCCCAACATGCTTGGTGGGGCTCAAATGTTCGAAAAGGCCTAGGTCCTCGAAACCGGAATCCGCGTCGAATTGCTCGATTTTCGTTGCAGTTTTACCCGCAAACATCGCGAGTAGTATTGCCACCACGCCTTTTACAGTCGAGGTATCGCAATCGCCTTGAAATGAGTATCGACCGTTGTCCTCTCGAATTGCCCGAATAAATACCGTACTCATGCACTCGTGAACGAGATACTGATCGGTACGGTCTTCTGGAAGGTAGGTCGCTTTCTTTCTTGAGCTGCACATCAGTGGCCGTGGTCGATGTGTCCTAAGGGTGCAACGCCTTCACTCGGGGTGAATACCCTGATCTATCGTGTTGTGATGCACTTGTCCCGACTTTGTCCTTCACCTGATTCCACTTCAAGCCAGTACTTGCTGACGTTCTTCGCTGGCACGCCAGTGATAGGCGGTTGATAGTCGAATCAGCATCCCCAGAAACCGTGCAAGCGTCCTGGGTGCAGACGCGCCTGCAGCCACCTCCGCCGCGCGGTTGTAATTGGTATTGGTGTTCACATCGTAGGTCCACTGGCGGCCATGTAAATCGGTAATGAACTCAATGCCGGCTACCTCAATGTCATTGTCCCTGAGGAAGGAACCGTATTGCTTGAGTAACAGAAGATCGTCGAAATCACCAACGATCTCAAACCGGTTGGGTTCACCGCTACCGGCCGGGCAATACGTGTCGTCGATCTGGCAGGCATCGGCAGGGCATAACTCGAAGCCATCAGCGGTATTGACCCGAACCGCGTAGACGAATTCCCCACCGATAAATTCACACCGAGTAATAAAGGGCACCTCGCTGCGGATGTACTCCTGCAGCAGGAAGAT